>CAIKJM010000173.1 GCA_903827735.1 uncultured Rhodanobacter sp.
CGCGCCGGCGATCGCAAGGCCTGGCTGGAAGAGAAAGGCGACCTGGCGACGCTGGAAGTCTGAGCCAGCCAAACGGCGGCTGCGTTTTTCAATGCGGCCCGCCGTGTGTCGAATCGCTTCGTGGTTCGAACGAGCCCCACGTCCTCATTACCACCGGTCGCGATCCCGCGTTATCCGGCAGATACAGACATGCGGCGTTGACGCACATCCTGACGCCGCATCGGTTTTGTTCGTGGTCCCGTGCATCCGACCCACGACTCGCGCCGTATCTCCTCACGCTTCCAATCCGCGAAGCGGAAAATCTGGAGTTACACATGAACAAGAATCAGCGTCTGCGTGGTATCGCCCTTGGACTCTCGCTGGCTTTTGCCACTGTCGCCGTGGCGCCGATGGCGATGGCCGACTCGATGAGCAACATGAGCATGGGCAAGACCGTCGAAGTCGGCGGCGCACCGATGTACCCGAACAAGAACATCATCGAAAACGCGGTGAACTCGAAGGATCACACCACCCTGGTTGCCGCCGTCAAGGCCGCCGGCCTGGTCGATACGCTTTCGGGCGCCGGCCCGTTCACCGTGTTTGCGCCGACCAATGAAGCATTCGCCGCCCTGCCCGCCGGCACCGTCGACACGCTGCTGAAGCCGGAAAACAAGGCCGATCTGACCAAGATCCTGACCTACCACGTGGTGTCGGGCAATGTGACCTCGGCCGATTTGCTGAAGCTGATCAAGAAAGGCGGCGGCAAGGCCTCGGTGAAGACCGTCGAAGGCGACTCGCTGACTTTCAGCAAGGACTCGCAGGGCGTGGCCATTACCGATGACAAGGGCAATGTCGCCCACGTCACCATCGCCAACGTGAAGCAGTCCAACGGCGAGATCCACGTCATCGACAAGGTTCTGATGCCGTAATCGACAGCGATCTACCATTTCAAAACGCAATTGCTTTACCAGCGCCCCGATGATCCCATCGGGGCGGCTTTTTTTGTGCGCTCGACGGGGCTAAGGTGATGACTGGTTATTACTGAGTCACTCACCATGTCATTGTTGCCCCCCCTCGATCTGCAGCGCTGGATCGACGACAACCGCCATCTGCTGAAACCGCCGGTAGGCAACAAATGCATTGTCGATGGCGACTTCATCATCATGATCGTCGGCGGCCCCAACGCGCGCACCGACTATCACTACGACGAAGGCCCGGAGTTCTTCTACCAGCTCGAGGGCGAAATGGTTCTGAAGGTGCAGGATAACGGCCAAGCCCGCGACATTCCGATTCGCGCCGGCGAGCTTTTCTATCTGCCGCCGCGCACGCCGCATTCGCCGCAGCGCATGGCCGCATCCATCGGCCTGGTGATCGAACGCAAGCGCCTGCCGCACGAGAAGGATGGGCTGCTGTGGTTCTGCGAAAAATGCAACCACAAACTCTACGAAGAATTCTTCGCGCTCGATAGCATCGAGCAGGATTTTCCGCCGGTCTTTGATCGCTTTTACGGGGCGCAAGATGCGCGCACTTGCGGTGGGTGTGGCCATCTGAATCCGGCGCCGGCCAAATACGGCTGAGCATCAATGGCTGCAGTCATCCGCGGCCAATCTGGTGCGGATGACTTTACTTACCTCGCGCCAACCACTTGTCCGCCATGCGCCGCAGCGACACATCGGCTGACGCATCGGTCGCGATCTCGCGGATTGATTTCCACGCCAGCGCCAGCGACTCATCGCTGATCGCAAACTGTTCGCTGCCCGTGGCGCGCACCACATAGCGTACGTCGTAATGCCAATGCTCCGGCTCGTCGCCGCGCGCGGGAATGCGGTGGCGGTCGAGATCGAAAATAGCCGGCTCGACCACCAGATCGGTCAATCCGGATTCCTCCTCCGCCTCGCGCAGGGCTACGCTGGCCAGGTCGGGATCGCCATCGGCATGCCCGCCCAGCTGCAGCCAGCGACCAAGCTTACGGTGATGAGTCAACAGCACGCGCTCGCTGTCAGAACTCACCAGCCACGCAGAACCAGTGAAGTGGCCGACCGCATGACTGCGCATGAAGGCGTCGCTATCTGAATCGAGAAACTGCCTGAACAATGCGGCTGCATCGTCGTCCTGCCGGTCCGACCCAGCGTAATGGCGCAGCGCCGTTTCAAGAGTCAGCGTAGTCATCGGAGAAAATGCTTCCAGCATCCAACCCAGACACCCATTCTATGCGGCAAAGCGTCTTGTACGCTTACCGAGGCTCCGCTATGGTTGGTGGATAAGCTTCTGTATTAAAACAATACGTCGTACCTACGGGGATCACCACATGCTTTTCAAGCGCGTCAAGCCGCTCGACCAAATTCTTGCCACCGCTGAAAAGAAAAGCCTCAAACGACAGTTGGGCCCCATCCAGCTCACCCTGCTCGGCGTGGGCGCGATCATCGGCACGGGTATCTTCGTATTGACCGCGGAAGCAGGCCAGAAAGCCGGCCCCGGCATGATGATTGCCTTCGTCATTGCAGCCACAGTCTGCGCACTCGCGGCTTTGGCCTACGCCGAACTGGCGTCGATGATTCCGGTTTCAGGTTCTGCTTATACCTATACATACGGCGTACTTGGCGAAGGTCCGGCCTGGGTCGTCGGCTGGGCGCTCGTACTGGAATATGCGATCGCAGCGGCTACGGTGTCAGTCGGTTGGTCGGGCTACATGAATGGTCTGCTGGGTCGCGCAGGGTATTCCATCCCCGCATTTTTGCGCACAGGGCCGATGGACGGCGGCAGCTTCAACCTGCTTGCCTTTTTGATTGCTCTGGTGATCACCGTATTGCTGGTCGTCGGCACGTCGAAGTCAGCCAAGGTCAATGCGGTGCTTGTCGCCATCAAGATCATCGCGCTGACCGCCTTCATCATCGTTGCGGTGCCCGCCGTGAAGTCCTCGAACTTTGTACCGTTCGTACCGAACGGCTGGGGCACGCCGTTCGGTGGCGTAGGTGTACTCGGCGCGGCGGCTTCGATCTTCTTTGCCTATGTCGGCTTCGATGCCGTTTCGACGGCAGCGGAAGAAACCAAGAACCCGAATCGGAATATCCCTATCGGCCTGCTCGGCTCGCTGATCGTCTGCACCATTTTCTATCTACTGGTGAGCTACGGCGCCGTCGGTTCGGTCGGTTCACAGCCGATGCTTGGACCCAACGGCGCCTCACTGCAGCCGGGCACGCCGGCGATGGCGGCAGCCTGCGTAGGCTCCGAAGCGCTGGTTTGCAGCAAAGATGCGCTGGCGCACGTCATGGTGCTGATCGGCCACAACACGATGGGCTCGCTGATCGGGCTTGCTGCCGCGCTGGCGCTGCCTTCCGTAATCCTGATGATGATCTACGGCCAGTCGCGCATCTTCTTCACCATGTCGCGCGATGGTCTGCTGCCGAACTTCCTTTCCACCGTGCATCCGCGCTTTCACACCCCGCATATCCTCACGATCATCACGGGTGTGTTCGTTTCGCTGTTTGCGGCGCTGTTCCCCGTGGGAATACTGGCCGACATCACCAACTCGGGAACGCTGTTCGCCTTCATCATGGTCGCTATCGGCGTCATGGTCTTGCGCGTCAAACAGCCCGAGCGTCCGCGGCCGTTTCGCACGCCGCTGGTCTGGCTTATCTGCCCGCTCGCCGTGGCCGGCTGCCTGCTGCTGTTCTTCAACCTCAGCGGCTATACCCTGACGCTGTTTTTCAGCTGGGCAGCCATTGGTCTAGTCGTGTACTACCTCTACGGTTACCGCAAGAGCCATCTGGCCAACGGTACCGAAGCGAGCTGAAATAGAACGCTGAACTCTGATGCATCGACCGGCACGGTAACCACCGTGCCGGTTTTATTTCTGGAACGCACATGCTCAAACAGCTACTCGCGCGCAAGACTGATTTTTCGCAAACCGATGACGGCAGCCACGGCCCCGCCCTGAAGCGAACGCTGGGGCCCTGGGGTCTCACGGCGCTCGGTATCGGGGCAGTCATCGGTGGCGGCATCTTCGTGATTACCGGTCAAGCCGCGGCCGAGCATGCGGGCCCGGCAATCATTCTGGCCTTCGTCATCGCGGCGATCTGCTGCAGCTTTACCGCGTTGTGCTACGCCGAATTTGCCACGCTGATTCCGATGTCGGGCAGCTCGTATTCCTATGCGTATGCCACGCTGGGCGAGCTGGTGGCGTGGTTCATCGGCTGGAACATGGTGCTGGAATACGGCGTGTCGGCGTCCGCTGTGGCGGTGAGCTGGACAGGTTATTTCGTGAGCCTGCTCGATCACGTCGGCATCCATCTGCCTGCCGTACTGACCAATGCGCCGCTCGCTTACACCGACGGTCACCTGGTGACGACCGGCGCGCTGTTCAATCTTCCCGCCGTGGCCATCGTGATGGCGCTGACCTGGCTTTGCTACGTCGGTATCCGGGAGTCCAGCGGCGCCAATCTGGTGATGGTGATTTTCAAGGTTGCGCTGATCGTGCTGGTGATCGCTGCCGGCTGGCATTACGTGAACCCTGCCCTGTGGCATCCGTTCATTCCCGCCAGCCAGGGGCCGGAAAAATACGGCTGGGCCGGCATCATGCGCGCGGCGACGCTGGTGTTCTTTGCCTATATCGGTTTCGAGGCAACGTCCACGGCGGCACAGGAGGCGAAGAACCCGCAGCGCGATCTACCGATCGCCACGCTGGCCTCGCTGGCAATCTGCACGATTCTGTACATCGGCATCGCCGCCGTGATCACCGGCCTGCTGCGCTTCGACCAGCTCGACACCGCCGAGCCCGTGGTTACCGCCGTGCGCGCACACCCGCAGCTGTTCATGCTGCGCTGGGCGGTGGAGATCGGCGCGTTGATCGGCCTGTCGTCGGTGATTCTGGTGATGATCATCGCGCAACCGCGCATCTTCATGATCATGGCGCGCGACGGTCTGCTGCCGCCGGTGTTCGCCAAGATCCATCCGAAATACCATACGCCGCACATCAACACGGTCATCACCGGCATGGGCATCGCTGCGCTGGCGGCGGTATTCCCGCTCGACGTGCTCGGTGACTTGGTGTCCATGGGTACACTGATCGCCTTCGTCGCGGTCTGCGCCGGCGTGCTGATTCTGCGCAAGACGCGGCCCGATTTGCCGCGTACCTTCCGTGTGCCGTGGGCACCGGTGACCTGCGTGCTCGGCGTGCTCAGCTGCCTGGCACTGCTGTACTGGGAGAACTGGTACCAGTGGCTGCTGCTGGGCATCTGGACAGTCGTCGGCATGGCCATCTACTTCGGCTACGGGCGCCGGCACAGCCATCTGCGACAGGAGCAGGCGCTGAGCTCGAAGCCTTGAACTTCGCCGAATGGCTGGAAAAATGCGGAATTGCCGCCGATAACTGCTTTTCCTTCCAACCCACGCCCCTTCACGCCGAGTCGCTGAAAGTCTCAACACCAACTGAGAATTTTCGCACAAGCCATTGTTTTAAAAGGATTTAACGAGAATTTTTCGAGAGAAATTTTCGTCCCGGCCGCCCATTCGCGTTGCTCGGGAGTATCATCCCCAGTCCGGGGATATCACTTGGCAGTGGGCCTTCGGATCGCCGCCCGGCGCATCAAGTGGGGTCAGCTCCTCAGCTTGGTGCGTCGGGCGGCACTTTATGGGAATGACCGAATTGTATCGGCGAGGTTGGCGAATCTCTGCTCTGCGCAACCCGCCATGCAAAAAGGCCGGCAAGATGCCGGCCTTTTTATTTCACGCTCTACCCTGTTCGCATTGAAGACGCGTTGCGAAGATCAGCCGGCTTTCGGATTGTGCGACACGCACCAGCCCTTCGCGTTGACCGACTTACCCGGGAACAGCTGGCAAGGTCCGCGACCCGTCGCGCCGCCGGAGTAGAACTGGCAGTTGGAGCAGTTGTCGCCCGCCTTGTGTTTCGGATCGGTCGCCTTGCTGCCATCTTCCACATAGCCCAGCGCCTTGGCCGTGGGATCGTCCACACTGACCGGCGGCAGGTCGGCGGCGCGCGCGAAGCGCGGCAGACCACCCATGATCGCCACTGCGGCCGTGGTACCGGCAGCGACCTTCAAAAAACGACGCCGTGATTCGATGTTCTTCTCATTTGACATGGGCAAGCCTCCGTCATGTATCCCACGCCCTTTGCGGTGGATTGCGGCGATAGTACGCCTGTTTCGTCAATCATTCGTGACTGGCGAGAATGGCTCTCATTCAAGGCTGGGCGGACGCTTGTGCGTGGTATCATGAGCTTCCATTTGGACGTCCAAACACTATGAGCCAGCAGCTACCCGCTACGATATCGGTCAGCCTGTTCGACGCACGCGCAGATTCAATCGCGAACACCGCGCGCGAGCTCGCAGCGCTCGGCTGGACGCCGGCGACCAGCAGCAATTTTTCCGCCCGCATCGATGCCACCCACGCGGCGATTACCATCTCCGGACGCGACAAAGGCAAACTCGGTCGCGACGACATCATGCTGATCGACATGCACGGCAACGCCGTCGGCACCGAGGCGAAGCCCAGCGCAGAGACCGCGCTGCATACCCAGATCTACCGACGCTGGCCAGAGATGGGCGCCGTGCTGCACACCCACTCACGCACGCAGAGCGTCGCCTCGCGCCTGTACGCCGACGACGGCGTGATCCGCCTGCAGGGCTGGGAGCTGCAGAAAGCGATTACCGGCTACACCACGCACGAAAGCCTGCTGGAGATACCGGTATTCCCCAATACCCAGCAAATGCCCGAGCTGGTCGATCAGGTCGAGGCGTGGATCGACAGCGGCAAACC
>CAIKJM010000174.1 GCA_903827735.1 uncultured Rhodanobacter sp.
ACCGGTGTTCAAGTTCTCGTGCCCAACGACAAAGCCGAACGGCTGATAGCCCACGGCGAGTACGAAGCAGTGCCCGACGACGAGCAACCAGCACCCGGAATTGGTGAGCGGCACCAACGTACCGACGATCGACGAGGGCACACCTCCATCGCAGGAGCCATCATCGCCGCCGTCGACCTCCACCTGCGCGCCGCAGAGTACGGATACGAATGACAAGTCAACAAATCGCACATCAACGGAAAGGGTGACACCCCAATGACCGCAGTAAAACTCGAAGATCTCGAACCCCAGCGCGGCGGACCGCAACGATACGACGGACCGATGGTGCGACTCCACAACCCACACCTCAAGACCCAGGTCTACGTCACCGAAGCCAAGGCCAAAAGCCTTCTCACCAATGGCTACCGCGAAGGACCCTTGCCTGAACCGTCCGCGAATCAGGCGACGGACAAGGGTTAACCAATGACCAGCAGCGGTATCAGGCGTCAACTCGGCCCTTTCCCGACAAGGCTGGCCAAGACGGACGCGCGCAACGGTAGTCCCGAGCCGGACCTGCGCCTCACCGCTGCCCAACACAAGCCTCTGAACTGCACTGACACCCAGGGGGACTACCCCCACGCACCGGCACACAGCGACCTCTCGGTGGAGCGGCTGTGTGTGTGTCACCTACCCCTACCCCCCCTCGCGCTGAAAGGCGGTCTCAATGCCGAAATACACGACGCTGAATGAGGCGATGGACGCTAAGGATGAGCTTGCCGAGGCGGAACTGCGTTATCGGCTTCTCGCTGAGACGTTTGAAGACAAACCTCAGCTGCGGGCGAACCTGAATCCTGCGCTTGAGCGGGCGAAGGCGGAAATCGTTCGGTTACGGGCCGCAAAGCCGGCTTCGTCGACATCCGCGGACGCCGGCAAGGTGGTTGCGTTCGATACCGGTCGCTTCCGCAAGTCGGACGTGAATGGAAAGGCGAACAATGGCTGAGGAAATGGGCTACTACACACTGCCGGTCATTGCGTCGTTCGACGGGATTGACAAGCAGGTCAACTCGAAGCTGTCGAAGGCTTTCGGGGTAGTCGGTAAGCAGGCTGGCGCCGAACTAGCCAAGGGCGCAGGGGATGGCTTGCAGGCGCTTCAGCGTGAAGTCGACTCCGCGGGCAAGGCTTATCAGAAGCTCAAGGACAAGGCGTCTGATGCTGTCGGCAAGATCCGCGTCGAGGAAGAGAAACTCGCCAAGGCACGTGATGCGGGTAAAGCCGATCAGATTACCGCGGCTGAGGAACGGCTGGCGAAAGCGCGTCGGGACTCTACGCGCGCTGCCCGCGAGGCTGAGGACGGGCACAAGTCACTCGCGGACGCGCAGAAACGTCTCTCGGACGGCACAGGCGACCTGGATGGACGGTTCGGGAAGCTCGGATCATCCCTATCCACGGTCGGTGCGCTCGCAGGTGGGGCCGCGCTGGCGGGTTTTGCCGCTTTGGGTGCCGGTGCGCTGGCGGTGGGGAATCGACTCTACGAACTGGGTGCGCAGTTCGATGACCTGTCCGACAACTTGCAAGTCAAGACAGGGTTGTCAGGTAAGGCGTTGGATGATCTGAAGGGGTCTGTTGAGAAGCTCGGCACGACCAATGTGCCGTCTAG
>CAIKJM010000175.1 GCA_903827735.1 uncultured Rhodanobacter sp.
ATCGACGACCAGACTCTTGATGGGACCGACCGGCAGGCTGGCTGCCGCATGATCGCCGAGCCAGCCGAAGCCGTCGCCGATCAGATCCGTCATCGGCTTGCCGGCGGCGTAAACGGCCTGAAATACCAAAAACATCACCACGCCGAGAATCAGCAGGCCGAACACCGGGTGCAGCGCCCAGCGATCGAGCGCATCGTCGAGCTCTGCCGTCTGGCGCGGCATGGATACCGTCGCGGCGAGAAGTTCCCGCACCTGCACGTGCAGGTTGGCGCGGCTGGGGCCATCGTCCAGCGAAGCCGCCGCAGCGACAGGCATGTCGCTATCTACGCGCTCGACCAGCGCGGCAGCGCCGCCACGCTTCACGGCCACCGTTTCCACTACCGGGATACCGAGCCGGCGCTGGAGTTCCGGCACATCGATGACGATGCCGCGACGGCGCGCTGCATCCATCATGTTCAGGGCGAGCACCACCGGCCGGCCCAGGCGCTTCACTTCCAGCACGAAGCGCAGATGCAGACGCAGGTTGGTGGCATCGGCCACGCAGACGATAAGGTCGGGGGCCGCTTCGCCGGGGTAGTTTCCCTCCAGCACATCGCGGGTGATCTGCTCATCGGGGCTGTTGGCGTCAAAACTGTAGGTGCCCGGCAGGTCAAGTATCTGCAGCACGCGGCCGGATGGCGTGGTGAAGCGTCCTTCCTTGCGCTCGATGGTGACGCCGGCATAGTTGGCTACCTTCTGCCGCCCGCCCGTCAGCAGGTTGAACAGCGCGGTCTTGCCGCAGTTGGGGTTGCCGACAAGGGCGATACGCAGGGCCGCGGCGCTCATGCCGCCTCCTGGCGCACGGTGACGCGGGCCGCTTCGGTTCGACGCAGCGCGAACCGGGTCGAGCCAATCTGGATCAGCAGCGGATCGGCGCCCATCGGGCCAATGGCCACCACTCGCACCGGCTCGCCGTCGACAAACCCCAGATCGCGCAAACGCTGCGCAATCGGGTCCGCCGCGTGGGCATCGTCGACGCGATCGACCACGGCGGGCGCACCTTTGGGTAGATCGGACAGACGCACAGATTGACACTCAAATAAGAATTGTTCGCATTGTAATCCTTTGTACGTTTTGCTGCAGCATGCCGGCAACGCGTCGATAACGACCGTTTATGATGACGGTCTTTGCCGGGGTGACCCATGACCGATTCCGTTCTTTGCGAGCGCCGCGGCGCAACCGCGTGGCTGACCCTGAATCGACCGCAGGTGCATAACGCGTTCGACGACAGGCTGATCGCCGCGCTGACCGATGCGCTGGAGAGCGTGGATGCCGATCCGGCCGCGCTCCGTGTCGTGCTCACCGGAAACGGCAGCTGCTTTTCGGCCGGCGCCGATCTGAACTGGATGCGCGGCATGGCCGGCGCCAGCGAAGAGGAAAACCTTGCCGATTCGCTGCGCCTGGCGAAGCTGATGCGGACGCTGCAGTTTCTTTCCAAGCCCACGGTGGCGCGCGTCAACGGCGCGGCCTACGGCGGCGGCGTGGGCCTGGTGGCCTGCTGCGATATCGCCATCGGTGTGCACACTGCCAAGTTCGCGCTGTCCGAGGTCAAGCTCGGATTGGTGCCGGCGGTGATCTCGCCGTATGTCGTCGCGGCGATCGGCCTGCGCGAGGCGCGTCGACTGTTCATCACCGGCGAAGTCTTCGAGGCGGATACGGCCGCGCGCATCGGTCTGCTGCATGATGTCGTCGGCGGCAGCGAGCTGGACGAAGCAATCGAACGCCAGCTCTACCTGCTGGCCAAGGCCGGCCCGCAAGCTCAGCGCGAAGCGAAACAGCTGGCGCTGCGCGTGGGCGGCAGCGACGCAGCGCAGGCCGAACGCATCGATGCCGCCAACGCCGCACTGATCGCGCGCCTGCGCACCTCCGACGAGGGCCAGCATGGCCTCAGCGCCTTTCTCGACAAGCGCGCGCCGCGCTGGGTTTCCCAACACTAATCAGCGCGTCGTTATCGAAGCACCCTGCTACGCGCCAAAGACGTGAGCCTGGCCGTTCTCAAGCAACCGCAGTTTGGACGACCTGTTGCTCCCATGCTGCGCCGCGCATCGGTTGCGGACGCGTCATCTGATAACTTATCCGGCTTTGCTAGACCGCGCACAGCCCAAGGATTTCGCATGTTCGAGCGCGTACTGATTGCCAACCGCGGAGAGATCGCCTGCCGCGTGATCCGCACCTGCCGGCGCCTCGGCATCCATACCATTGCCGTTTACTCTGAAGCGGACGCCGACGCCCAGCACGTGCGGCTGGCCGACGAGGCCTGGCCGATCGGCGGCCCGCGTCCGGGCGATTCGTATTTGCGCGGTGACGTCATTCTCGACGTGGCAAAAAAAGCGGGAGCGCAGGCGATCCATCCGGGCTACGGGTTTCTCTCCGAAAACACCGCCTTCGCCCGCGCCTGCGCCGCGGCCGGTGTCGTGTTCATCGGCCCCAAGCCGGAGAGCATCGATGCCATGGGCTCCAAGGCCGCCGCCAAGGCCCTGATGGAAAGCCACGCCGTACCGCTGGTACCGGGGTATCACGGCGACAACCAGGACGCCGCCCACCTCGCCGAGCAGGCGCGTAAAACCGGCTTTCCGCTGATGATCAAGGCAGCCTCAGGCGGCGGCGGCAAGGGCATGCGCATCGTGCGCGAGGAAAAAGAATTTGCCGACGCGCTGGCCTCGGCCCAGCGCGAGGCCGCCAGCGCCTTTGGCGACACGCGGGTGATTCTGGAGCGCTACGTCGAGCATCCGCGGCATATCGAATTCCAGGTGTTCGGCGACACCTTTGGCCATGTGATCCACCTCAACGAGCGCGAGTGCTCGGCCCAGCGGCGTGATCAGAAAGTGCTGGAAGAGACGCCCTCGCCCTACCTCGACGACGCCCGCCGCGCGGCGATGGGTGAAGCAGACGTGGCAGCAGCCAAGGCGGTCGACTACGTCGGCGCCGGCACCATCGAATTTATCGTCGCCACCAGCGGCGAATTCTTTTTCATGGAAATGAACACGCGCCTGCAGGTCGAGCACCCGGTCACCGAGATGACGCTCGGACTCGATCTGGTCGAATGGCAGCTGCGTGTGGCCGCGGGTGAGCCACTGCCGCTGCGGCAGGAACAGATCCACGCCCACGGCCATGCCATCGAAGTGCGGCTGTACGCCGAGGATCCCGACCAGAACTTCCTGCCCGGCTCGGGCAAGTTGCAAACATTGCGCCTGCCCGCTGCGTCGGACCACGTCCGCCTGGATGGCGGCGTGATCGAAGGCGATACGGTCACGATCTTCTACGACCCGATGATCGCCAAGCTGATCGTGTACGACGTCAACCGTACGCAGGCGCTGCAGCGTCTGCGCGAAGCGCTGGCCAGCTGCGAAATCATCGGTCCAAAGTCGAATATCGGCTTTCTCGAACGGCTGGCGCGGCATCCCATCGTGGTCGAAGGACGCATCGATACGGGTTATCTCGATCGCCACCTGGAGGAATTTCTCCTCGGCGATATCGCGCCGACGGATGCAGTGCTGTTTGCCGCGGCGACCGCCGCGCTGCTGCAGGACGAGGCCGATATCGTCGCCACGCCGGCCGATCCCCATTCGCCCTGGGCTCGCGCCGACGCCTGGCGTATCGGCCACGCCGGCACGCGTGCGATCGCGCTGACGCTGCGCGACCAGCGCTACGATATCGAAGCGCAGGGCTACGACGGTCACTACCATCTCCACCACGGCGAAGCGCGATGCAAGGTCGATGGCGCGCGCCTGCAGGCCAACACGCTGAGCGCACGCTTCGATGGCGAGTCGCTACGCCTGCCGCTGCGCGTGGACAAGGATCACGTGCTGTTGCACAACGCTAGCGGCCAGCGCTACAGCTTTACCCGCGCGGTCGCCTTTGCGTGGACGGCCAAGGACGCCGCCGGCGGCAATCAGGTCATTGCGCCGATGCCCGGCCGCATCGTGCTGGTGAAGGCCAGGGCCGGCGACAGCGTCGAGCAGGGCGACGAGCTGCTGGTGATGGAAGCGATGAAGATGGAACTCGCCTTGAAGGCCCCGCGCGCCGGTATCATCGACAGCATTCTGGCGACCCAGGGTGAGTTCGTCGACGCCGACACCGTACTGGTGCGCTTCGCCGACTGATCCTGCCCGCTACCCGCATGGCACGCCACCAAGACACGTCCGGATAACGCATGAACTTCTCTGATAACGTCCGTCCCGAAGGCGTACGGACCAACCACGTCCACATCGTCGAAGTCGGCCCGCGCGACGGCCTGCAGAACGAGAAGGCGTTGCTGCCGGCGGCGGTAAAAATCGAACTGATCGACCGACTCTCGGCAACCGGGCTGAAAACGATCGAGGCGACCAGCTTCGTCAGCCCGAAATGGATACCGCAGCTGGCCGATGCTGCGGACGTCTTTACCGCCATACGCAAAGTAGAGGGCATCAGCTATCCGGTGCTGGTGCCAAACGAACAGGGATATGAGCGCGCGCGAGCGGTCGGGGTACGCGAGATCGCCATTTTCACCGCGGCCTCGGAAACCTTCAGCCGCAAAAATACCAATGCCTCGATCGACGAATCCATGGCGCGCTTCGTGCCGGTGATCGAGCAGGCGCAGGCCGATGACGTTACCGTGCGCGGCTATATCTCCACCGTATTGGGCTGCCCGTACGAAGGCGACATCGCGGTGAGCGAGGTGGTGCGCGTCGCCGTAAGGCTTTACCAGCTGGGCTGCCGCGAAATTTCGCTGGGCGACACCATTGGCGTCGGCACTCCAGCCAAGGCGCGCGCGATGCTTCGCGAGGTCGCTCAAGAAGTACCGATGGACGCGCTGGCGGTGCATTTCC
>CAIKJM010000176.1 GCA_903827735.1 uncultured Rhodanobacter sp.
AACGCGCCGCCGCCGCCCGGTATGAACGACCCCGGCGTCAAGCAGCTGCCGCCGCCATCCAAGGTGCCCGACGCCACGGTCCAGAAATCGGCCGGTGGCCAGAATCTTCCCGCCATGCAGGACTCTGGAACCGCTAGCGACGGCAAGCACATGACGTTGCCCGACGTCAGCACGCATCAGGAAGGCGACAACCAGGTCGAGGAGTACCGCCGCAGCGGCATGCTGTACATGGTCGTGGTGACGCCGAAGAACGGCATTCCGCAGAGTTACACCGTCGATCCGGACGGCACGCGCCATATGCAGCCCGGCCAGGCGCCGGTGCATCCGGCGATGTACAAGGTGCTGGAGTGGGGCAAGAGCAAACCGGCCGAGGCGAGTTCGTCGTCAGACGGCGGCTGATGCGATTCGCTTAAGCCGCAATGACGTTGTACTGAACTTTGAGGCGCTGCTCAGCGGGCGGCGTCGAGTTCGGGATAATGCCGAAAGATACCGTCCTCGTTGAATGCGAGGCGCCGCGGTGACGCTAGATAGGCCGCGATGCGCGGTCGCTCCGAAACCCGTTCGGTGAGGGCTTTCAGATGGGGGATCTTGCGCTGCATTTTCTTCATCGCGCGCGGAAAGGCGTAGTCGAGCCCGCTCATGATTTGGAACAGCGAGAGATCGACATACGAATGCGCGGCCAGCGCGTGCCGCCCGTTGCCTCGCTCCAGCACTCTCTCGAAACAACCGAGAACTTTCGGTAAACGGTTCTGCCGAAAATCCCCGGCGCGGCGCTTGGCTTCGGTGCGCTGGTCGTCGTAATACAGGCTGCTGGCGATCGGGTGATGGGTGTCGTGTACTTCGGTGACCAGATCGGCAATGGTCAGCTGTAGCTGGTGCGCGTACAGCTGAGCGTTGGCTGCGGCGGGCACCAGCTTCAACTTCGGGCCCAAATGCGAAAGGATGTTTGCCACCTGTGCGATGACCGCGCGGCCATCCTTGAGAAATGGCGGCGCAAACGGCAGGGCGCCGGGCTGCTTGCCCTGCAGAAACGGCATGATCGCCTTATCGCCCTGCTCGCGGGCCACGTCGACATAGTCGGCGCCTGCGTCTTCCAGCGCCAGGCGCACGAATTCGCCGCGTCCCTGGATGCCGGTCCAGTAATAAAGCTGATAGCGCATGACGATCTCCGTTGAATGCGACCGAAGCTAGGCGAGTGTGACTCAACGGTGCGTGAGGACTCTCACGCCGGTATCTTGGCGTCCTTCAGCGATGCGCGGGACGCCCGCGGCAACTGTGCGGCCATCTCGCGAATCTGCGTCCACACCAGTTCGGCCACCGGCGACAGCGAGCGGTGGCGCCGACGAATCAGCGTGATGGCGCGACTGGCTGTTGGCGTCAGCGGCCGCGTCACGAGCTGGTCGGATGCGGGCAGCGACAGTCGCGGGGTGACGCTGACGCCAAGCCCGGATTCGACCATGCGAAACGCCGTATGCGTGTGTCCGGTTTGCTGCACCACGTGGGCATCCACGCCGTGCGCGGCTAGCTGCTGGTCGATCAGCCGCCGGCTGCCCGAGGTGTGATCAAGCAGCACGAGGGCTTGGCCGCGCAGCTTTTTCCACGGCACGGCGGCGAGCTTGGCCAGCGGATGCGTGCGATGGCAGACCAGCACGAAGGGATCGCGCAGGATGGTTTCGCAGTCGAAGGTCTCCTTTTCGCCGGGCTCGATGGCGAGGCCGAAATCCACCTCGCCGCCGCGCACGCTGTCCAGCACCATCACTTGTGCCTGATCGTGCAACTGCACGGTGAGCTCGGGATACGCCTGCGCACAGGCGGCAATGCACTGCGGCATCAAACCGGCCGAAAGCGTCGGCACGGCGGCGACGCGCACCTTGCCGTGGCGACGCTCGCTTTCGGAGTGGACATGGGCCAGCACGCCCTCCAGTTCTTCCAGCACCCGCTCCAGCGCTACCTGCAGGTAGCGGCCCGCTTCGGTCGGCACGACTTCGCGCGTATTGCGATCGAACAGGCGCACGTCCAGCTCGTTTTCCAGATCGGTGATCTGCCGGCTGATCGCGGGCTGGGTCAAGTGCAGGCTCTCGGCCGCGCGCCGGAAGTGCTGCAGCTTGGCGACGGCAAGAAAGGCGCGCAGCTGGCGCAGGCTGATATTCATGCGTAAAGAGTATCAAAAGATCAAATAATACGATTAGATTTATCAATGGCGGCGCGCTGCAATAGCGGCCTGAACTTCTCAGGTCACCCGTGCCATGGCAATCACCCGTTTTCTTCCCGACCGTTTTACCTGCGCGCTGGTGCTCACGGTGCTGATCGCGAGCCTGCTGCCATGCCAGGGCGAAACCGCCAGCGTCTTCAACCTGCTGACCGACGCGGCGATTGCCCTGCTGTTCTTTCTGCACGGCGCCAAGCTGTCGCGCGAGGCGGTGGTGGCAGGGATGACGCACTGGCGGCTGCACCTGATCGTGCTGGGCAGCACTTTCGTGATGTTTCCGCTGCTCGGGCTGCTGTTGAAGCCGCTGTTGTCGTGGCTGGTGACACCTGACCTCTATCTGGGCGTGTTGTTTCTCTGCACCCTGCCGTCGACGGTGCAGTCGTCGATCGCGTTCACATCGATCGCGCGCGGCAATATTCCGGCGGCGATCTGCGCCGCATCGGCGTCCAGCCTGCTGGGCATTTTCATCACGCCCTTGCTGGTCGGGCTGATGATGGAATCGCACGGGCAGGGCGGCATGTCGTGGGATGCGATCGGCAAGATCGTACTGCAGCTGCTGGTGCCCTTCGTCGCGGGCCAGGTCGCACAACGCTGGATCGGCCGGTGGGTCGAGCGCCACCGCGGCCTGCTCAGCTACGTGGACCAGGGTTCGATCCTGCTGGTGGTCTATACCGCTTTCAGTGCCGCGGTTTTGCAAGGTTTGTGGAAGCAGATGCCGCTGCCCGTTCTCGGCGGTTTGCTGGTGGTGAACGCGGTTCTCCTGGCCGTGACCTTGACGGTGACGCGCTACGGTTCGCGCGCGCTGGGCTTCGGCACCGAAGACGAGATCACTATCGTGTTCTGCGGTTCGAAGAAAAGCTTGGCCAGCGGTGTGCCGATGGCCAAGGTACTGTTCGCCGGACATCCGCTGGGCGCCATCGTGCTGCCGATCATGCTGTTTCATCAGATCCAGCTGATGACGTGCGCCGTGCTGGCGCGCAAATATGCGCGGCGCAAAGCTGGCGCGGCGGCTTCATCGGAGGTCGTGCCGAATGGTGCCGCCGTCGATTGAGTTTGCGCTGACGCAGCTGTTGCCAGCGACGCTTAGTGGCGGAAGTGCCGCATCCCGGTGAACACCATTGCCATGTCGTGCTCATCGGCGGCGGCGATCACCTCACTGTCGCGCATCGAGCCGCCGGGCTGGATCACCGCGCGGATGCCGGCGTCGGCCGCCGCGTCGATACCGTCGCGGAACGGGAAAAACGCGTCGGAGGCCATCACTGAACCGCGCACTTCGAGTTTCTCGTCGGCCGCCTTGATGCCGGCAATGCGCGCGCTGTAGATGCGGCTCATCTGGCCGGCGCCTATGCCGATGGTCTGGCGATCGCGTGCATAGACGATGGCGTTGCTCTTGACGAACTTGGCCACCTTCCACGCAAAGATCAGGTCATGGATTTCCGCTTCGGTTGGCGCGCGGCGCGTGACGATCTTCAGGTCGTCGGCGCCGATCATGCCCAGATCGGCGGTCTGGATCAGCAGCCCCGAGCCGACCCGTTTGGAATGATTGCCCGGGTGCGCATCGGCTAATGCGCCGCCCTCAGGCAGCGGAATTGTCAGCACGCGCACGTTGGCCTTTTTGCCGAATACTTTCAGCGCGTCTTTTGCATAGCCCGGCGCAAGCACCACCTCGACAAACTGGCGGTCGACGATGGCGCGCGCAGTTTCGGCATCCACCTCGCGATTGAATGCGATGATGCCGCCGAAGGCCGAGGTCGGGTCGGTCTGATAGGCGAGGTCATACGCGCGGCCGATACCGTCCAGGCTCACCGCCACGCCGCAGGGATTGGCGTGCTTGACGATGACACATGCCGGCTTGGTGAAGCTGCGCACGCACTCCCACGCCGCGTCGGCGTCGGCGATGTTGTTGAACGACAGCTCCTTGCCCTGCACCTGCTGGAAGGTAGCTAGCGTGCCCGGCGCGGGATACAGATCGCGATAAAACGCTGCCTGCTGATGCGGGTTCTCGCCGTAGCGCAGATCCATCAGTTTCACGAAGCGGCTGTTGATCTGGCTCGGGAACGCGTCGTGCCCGGCGATGGCCTGCTGCGCGTCGTCAAGCTGCAGCGCCGAGAGATAGTCGCTGATCGCACCGTCGTAGTTGGCCACGTTGTTGAACGCGGCCACGGCCAGCTTGAAACGCGTCGCGCGCGAAAGGCCGCCGTGCGTTTCGATTTCGGCCAGCGCCTCGGCGTACTGCTCGGGCGAGGTCAGCACGCCCACGTCATTCCAGTTTTTTGCCGCCGAGCGCAGCATCGCCGGACCGCCGATGTCGATGTTCTCGATCGCCTGCTCGAGCGTGCAGTCGGGTTTCGCCACCGTGCTCTCGAACGGATACAGGTTCAGCACCAGCAGGTCGATCGGCGCGATGCCCAGCTCGGCCATCACCGCATCGTCGGTTCCGCGCCGACCGAGCAAGCCGCCGTGGACTTTCGGATGCAGCGTCTTGACCCGGCCGTCCATGATTTCGGGGAAGCCGGTGACGTCGCTCACGTCGACTACCGCGACACCGGCGTCGCGCAGCGCTTTGGCGCTGCCGCCGGTCGATAGCAGCTCAACGCCGGCGGCAACGAGCCGCTGGCCCAGCTCGATCAGGCCGGTCTTGTCCGACACGCTGAGCAGAGCGCGGCGAACGGGAGTGAGAGCTGGAGCTGACATGGCGATTCCCGAGATATACAGCCGCTTATTATAGGCGAGCGGAGAACGGGGAATGGGGAACGGTTAGAAGCGGGAATTTTTGTGCTGGCTGTGCGAGTTCGTCACTTGTAAAGAACTCAAACGCCGCCCTCAAAACGAAAAAGTCCTATTCAAGCGCAACGCAGACTTGTGTCGTGCGACGCTCTGTCCGTTCCCCGTTTCTTACAGCAACCCGTGTGCGGCCAGCTTCTTGCGCAACGTGGCACGATTGATGCCCAGCGCGCTGGCCGCGCGGCTCTGGTTGCCGTCGTGGAAGGCCAGCACTTCGCGCAGCAGGGGCGTTTCGACTTCGCGCAGGACCATGGCGTGCAGACCTTCGGCGCATTCGGTGTCGCCGATATCGGCCAGATAGCGGCGCACGGTACGGGTCACGCATTCGCTCAGCGCGCTGACGTTATGCGCGTGGCTGTTGCCCTGATGCACGGTGCCGTGCTCGCTATCGCTCTGCGAACCGTTACCCAGTGACGAGGTCTGTTTCGCGGCCTCGATGGCAGGCAGTCTGACGGCATTCACGGATGGAGTCCCTCACGGTACAACGGCTGCATTGGCCGCTGCATTGATTATTGGTTGGTGTCGTTCGCG
>CAIKJM010000177.1 GCA_903827735.1 uncultured Rhodanobacter sp.
CCGCGGATTCGGGCGCATCGAGTGGCAGCGATTCCTCAGCACCGGCCGACAGCGCGACGCCCGCCGATAGCTCGTCCGGCAGCATGGACAGCAGCGCACCGCCGCAGTAAGTCTCAAGCCGTAGCGCCTTCGATACCGATCGAAGGCGCGTGAACCAAAGCCGACCCAGGCTGAAAACCGGGTCGGCTTTTTTGTGTGCCGTCGATAGCCCGACGAGCAACGACGAGTTCCAGCCATCGCACAGAAAAAAGGCGACGCAGCCTGACTGCGTCGCCTTATTCACTACCTCGTTTACCGGTCTGCCTCGCGCCTACCCAAGCCACGCGAGGTGTGAGCCGTCGCGCGATCCTTCGCGCAACGCACCCAGGTGCTTACTGCAATGCCGAGGTCGGCACTTCCGGAATCACGATGCTCGACGGATGCTGCGCGTCGCTGTAGACGCTCATCGTGCCATCGTAGTCCGGCAGCTTCGACAGCTCCGGCGGCAGCGCGCGTGGGAAGTCACCCGTGCCGACAGAGATACGCAGGTGATGTCCGGCCTTGATCAGCGCGGCGGTCGGGAACAGTTCCACCGGTACCTTGACGATCTCCTCACCGTTGAGCTCCTGCACCGAATCCGCCGTCAGCGGATGCCAGGGCTCGATCATCTGGCCATCGAGATAGCGCGATTTGGCTGGATCGACCATACGCAGCGACGCCTGATTGCTGCTGCTGGTCAGTCCGAACGCCTTGCCTTCTGCGTCCAGATCATCGACGCGCACGACGACGTTGGCGCGCTTCGCAGTGGAGGACATCCAGATGTCGGCTTCGATCGGACCATTCAAATACAAATCCTGAGCGAGCGCGCCGCTGTCGTAAACCAACTCACCCTGCTGCACGGTGTTGTCGTAGGTCGAACATTCCTTCAACGGCGGCACGAAGGTTCCGATCAAGCGGATAGCGCCGGCGATGCCCTGATCGGCGCTCTGCGAACACAAACCCGCCAGCACGTTTTGAGTCAGCGTCATCGGCGTCTGTGTGCCGGCCGGTGCCGTGGCGCTCAACGAATGATCCTGGTGCAGGAACATGCGCTCGGCATGCGCAGCCGGGTTGGGCCAATCGCTGGCGGTAACGAAGTGGTCGTGCCCGTAAACGTACTGGGTGACATTCGGCAGGTCGCCGGCACCGGAGGGCAGGCCCTTCAGGTATTGGTCGAACCACTGCAGCGCGATATGGTCGGGCAAGGGAATGCCGTCGGCCGGCAGGCCTTCACCGTACGCAGCCGCAATGGCCGCCTGGATGATCGCCGGCTCGCCGCCGGTAACGGCATCCTGCACGTGCGTCCAGGGGCCGATCAGCAGCTTGGTCGACGCATGCCCCTTGAGCGCTTCGTACAGGAGCGGCTGGCCGCGCTGGAAGATGCAGTGCAAGCCGCCGAGGATGAAGGTCGGTGTCTCGACGTTGCCATTCTTGGCGATCGCGTTGATCGGCGATTTGTCGGACCAGAAAGGACCTTCGTAGATGTATCCAGGATCGCCCGAAAAGACCTTGCCGAGGATCGGCAGATTGAAGCCGGTGAGGAAGGTCTTCAGATGATCCAGTTCGGTTTGGCCGCCATTCGGATCGAGAAAGATCAAGGGATCGATCAACCCGAGTGCCCCGACCGCCAGATCCCAAGGCAGCAGGAAGGCCACACCGAGATTGCCGCCCGGAAATACCAGATCGCGAGCCGGATCACCCGACGCCGCCACCAAGAACGCCGCCTTCACCGCCGGATTGGACTTTGCGGCGGTCAACATGCCGGGAATCGTCGCGTAGGAAACGCCCCAGATTCCAATGTTGCCGTTGCTCCAGCTCTGACTGGTGATCCAGCTGACCACGGTTTCGTAATCGCTCTGGGCGAGCGGCGAGAACGGATCCCAGCTGCCCTGCGAGCGGCCGGTGCCGCGATCGTCGACGATCAGCTGCGCGTAGCCGTGCTGGCTGAGAATCGGCACCGGCCCGCCGAGTGCGGGTGCGATACCGAGGTTGGGTGCGAGTGAGCCGATGTCCTTGTTGTAGCCGGTGACCTGCAGAATCGTCGGCAACGGACCGGATGCCACCTTGCCCGCGGCATCGGCCGGCAACACCAGGCTGACCATCAACTTGACGCCATCGCTCATCGCGATCTGACTGTCCATGCGCGTCATCTTGGGAAACTGCGACGGCGGGTTGTAATCGACCCACTTCGCGCTGCTCGGTTGCGAGCGCACCGAATTGGCGGCGCTGGGGGTTACATCGGTGCCGTAGCTGGTCCAGCCGCTCGCCGAACTGCCGCTAACCGGATCGCTGCTGCCCGTGCACGCCGCAAGCAGGGTCAGCGAAAGTCCTGCGCACACGAGTTGCACGGTCGTTTTCAATCGATGAATTTGAAGCACTCAATATCCCCATTAATATTTTTAGTTCCGCGACTATTGCGTCGCAGTTGCACAGCCTTGAGGTTTCGCACCCGGCTCCAGAGGCCGTAACCGAAAGACGCTTGGCGCGAAACGACAGCGGAGCCTAGGCAGGCACTGCCCGGCTTTCTTCCCTTCCCGCACCAAGCTATTTGCCGGGGGCACCGAGGCGACAGAGGTCGCGACGCAGGCGCGTTGCTGGCAAAAAGCCAGCGGAATGTGAGCGGGATGTCGCATCCACGCAGCTTCCTGCGCGTGCACAGGTGGATGCTCAGCGGGAGATCTGCAGCGACGCGGCATGCGCCGCAAGGC
>CAIKJM010000178.1 GCA_903827735.1 uncultured Rhodanobacter sp.
CGCCCGACGCCGGCACCGTGGGTCAACGTAATCGCCAACCCGAACTTCGGCTTTATCGTCTCGGCCGAGGGCGGCGGCTACGCGTGGTCGCTCAACAGCCAGCAGAATCCGCTGACGCCGTGGCCGAACGATCCGGTCAGCGACAGCCCGCGCGACGTTTTGTATCTGCGCGACGAAGAGAGCCGCGACGTGTGGAGCGCCACCGCCCTGCCCGTGCGCGTGGTCGACGCGAACTATTCCGTGACGCACGGCAAGGGCTGGACGCGCTTCGTCAACGACGCGCACGGTATCGGCACCGAGCTGACCCAATGCGTGCCGACGGTCGATTCGATCAAGCTGTCGCGGCTGCGCCTGAGCAACCACTCCGGCCGCACGCGCCGCCTTTCCGTCACCGGCTACGTCGAATGGGCGCTGGGTTCGAACGGCACCACGCCTGCGCCGTATGTGGTCACCGCGCGCGACGACACGACCGGCGCCTTGTTCGCGCGCAACGCGTGGCGCAGCGATTTCGGCGATCGCGTGGCGTTTATCGATCTCGGCGGCCAGCAGCAGTCTTTCAGCGGCGACCGCAACGAGTTTCTCGGCGAACTCGGTGCCGTCGACAACCCTGCCGCGCTGAGCAGCAGCGCGCCGCTGTCGGGCCGCGTGGGCGCCGGACTCGATCCGTGCGGCGCACTGCAAACCACGATCGAACTGCCGGCCGATACGCAGATCGATATCGTCTTCGCGCTGGGCGATGCCGCCTCCGAAGCGGACGCACAGGCGCTGGTGAAGCGCTATCGCGGCGTCGACATCGACAGCGTGCTGGCCGACGTCGGCGCGCAGTGGAACGGCCTGCTCGACACCGTGCAGGTGAAGACGCCCGATCGCGCGATGGACGTGATGCTCAACCACTGGCTGCCGTATCAGGTGCTGGTCAGCCGCGTGTGGGCGCGCACGGCCTACTATCAGGCCAGCGGCGCCTACGGTTTTCGCGACCAGCTGCAGGACGTGATGGCGCTGTGCGTGAGCCGTCCCGACCTGGCGCGCGAGCATCTGCTGCGCGCCGCCGGCCGCCAGTTCGCCGAAGGCGACGTACAACATTGGTGGCTGCCGCCCGGTGGTCAGGGCATTCGCACCAAGATACGCGATGACCGCCTGTGGCTGTCCTACGTTGCCACGCATTACGTCGACGTCACCGGCGACGAGGCCGTGCTGGACGAACTGCTGCCCTTCCTCAAGGGCGATGCCATTCCCGACGGCGCCAGCGACGCGTTTTTTCTGCCGTCGCCGTCGGATGAAAAAGTGTCGGTGTACGAACACTGCGCGCGCGGCATCGACTCCAGCCTGACCCAGGGCGCCCACGGCCTTCCGCTGATGGGCACCGGCGACTGGAACGACGGCATGAACGCGGTGGGCGAAGCGGGCCGCGGCGAAAGCAGCTGGCTGGCGTGGCTGGCGATCGCCGCCATCGGCCTGTTCGCACCGCGCGCCGAACTGCGCGGCGAAACCGAGCGTGCGAAGCGCTGGCGCGATTACGCCGACAAGATGCGCGGCGCGCTGGAAGACGCCTGGGACGGCGAGTGGTACCGCCGCGGCTACTACGACAACGGTGCGCCGCTGGGCTCGCGCGACAGCGACGAGTGCCAGATCGATACCATCGCGCAGTCGTGGAGCGTCATCGCCGGCGCGCCGAACCGCGCGCACGCCGAGCAGGCGATGGCCTCGGTCGACAAGCTGCTGGTCGATCACCCGAACAAGATCGCCAAGCTGTTCACCCCGCCGTTCGATCACGGCAAGGAAAACCCCGGCTACATCAAGGGCTATCCGCCGGGCGTGCGCGAGAACGGCGGGCAGTACACGCACGGCGCCACCTGGTCGATCTTCGCCTGGGCCGGCCTCGGCGACGGCGATCGCGCCACCGCGCAGTTCGATCTGCTCAACCCGATCCGCCACAGCGAAAGCGCCGACGCCATCGCCCGCTACAAAGTCGAACCCTACGCCGCCTGCGCCGACGTCTACTCCGTCGATCCCCACGTCGGCCGCGGTGGCTGGACCTGGTACACCGGCTCCGCCGCCTGGCTTTACCGCGGCGGCATCGAAGCCGTGCTCGGCTTCCACAAACACGGCAACCGCCTGCAGATCGATCCCAGCATCCCCAAGCACTGGCCCGGCTTCGAGATCGCCTACCAGCACCACGGCAAATCCGGCGCCATCACCCACTACACGATTTCCGTGACGAATCCCGGCAAGGTCAGCCACGGCGTCAAGCAAATCCATTTAGACGGCCAAACGCTTCCGGCCGATCAATCCGTCGTGCTGGCCGACGATGGTCAAATCCACGCTCTGCACATCGTTTTGGGGTAACGGGAAAGACGCGGCGCCCGTAATCGGGCGCCTATTACGGAGACGCCCCGCCAGTGCTGGTTTTGATGGTCTGCTCACGCAAGCCGCCGCCCAGTGCAGCATAGAGATTGAGGCTGCTGGTTTGATCCGATAACTGCACGGCAATCAAACTTTGCTGAGCGCTGTAGAGCGTACGCTGTGTGGTCAGCACGTCCAGCATGCTGTCGCTACCTTGCTGATACAGCGCCCGGGTGAGTTCGTAGCTGCGCTGATCCGCCTGGACCTCGTTTTGCAGCGCGTCGAGCTGCTCCTGGACAGTAGCGCGGATAGCCAGCGCATCAGCTACTTCCCGAAAGGCAGTCTGAATGGTTTTCTCGTAGTCGGCTAAATCGATGCCTTGCGTCGCCTTCGCTTCATCCAGTGAGGCACGAAGGCTGCCCGCATTAAAGATAGGTACGCTAATGGAGGGTGCGAACGACCACGCACCGCTTCCTTTTTTGAACAGCCCGGCCAGACCGTCGCTTTCGGTGCCCTTGTCGGCCGTGAGAGTGATCGACGGGAAGAAAGCGGCGCGTGCCGCACCGATGTCGGCGTTGGCGGCTTTCAGGGTGTGCTCTGCCGACAGTACGTCAGGACGTTGCAGCAGCACATTCGACGAGATGCCTGCGGGCAGCTCGGCCATGGCGAGCTGGCTGGTGATGCTCGCATCGGGGAGATCCGCATCGGCGACGCTAGCACCCACCTCCAGATTCAGCGCGTTCAGGTCTTGCGCCACCTGAGTGATATAGCTGGCGATATCCTTGCGTGCCGCCTCGACGCTGCTTTGCGCCTGCACGAGATCCAGTCCGGATACGGTGCCTATGTCGTGCTGGGCTTTCGTTAGATCGTAAGTGGCCTGCTGGCTCTTCAGCGTCTGCCTGGAAAGATCGAGCAGCGCCATGTCGGAGGCGAGGGTGAGCCAATCGCTGGCGACCGTCTCGACCAGGCTTATGTGAGTGCTGCGCCGAGTTTCCGCCGTGGAAAGATAGTTTTCCCATTCCTCGTCCTTGAGGTTATGCAATTCGCCAAACAGATCCACCTGGTAGCTGCTGAAACCCAGCTGGACGCTGTCCGTTCGCGATACGGAAGATTGGCCTGTCGCCGTGAGTTTCGATGGTGTCCGCGAAGCGGATTCCGAACCTTCCGCGCTGATGCTGGGAAACAACTCTGCCCGCTGGATACGATACTGCGCGCGCGCCTTT
The DNA here is from genome assembly GCA_903827735.1 of uncultured Rhodanobacter sp. GTDB lineage: Bacteria > Pseudomonadota > Gammaproteobacteria > Xanthomonadales > Rhodanobacteraceae > Rhodanobacter. The sequence continues at coordinate 3,567 of CAIKJM010000178.1, forward strand.
TCGATGTTGAGCACAGCGACGCGAAGGTCGCGATTGTTTGCCAGCGCTTGCTCGATTACGTGCTGCAAGCGGGCATCCTTGAAGAAATCGCGCCAGCCGATGCTCGCCGCCTGAGTCTTCGACGCCGTCGCCGGCTTACCGTCGACCGTTGGCCAGATTTTGGGCACCGGCGCGGCGGCGCGGGTATATGTCGGCGCCAGATTGACGCAGCCCGTCAGCGCCGTCGCGACAGCCACCATCAAGCCTGTGCGGAGCATTCGCATCATGGCCTGTCTCCAGCAACGGGCGTTTTCGACTCGACCAGCGATGCACCGGCCAGGCCGCGCACCACGACGTAGAACAGTGGGATGAAGAAAATGCCCAATACCGTTGCCACCAGCGTGCCGCCGAACACGGCGGTGCCGATCGCATGGCGCGCACCCGCACCGGCTCCGGTGCTTATCACCAGGGGAAACACGCCGAGCAAAAAGGCCAATGACGTCATCACGATCGGGCGCAGACGCATGCTTACCGCGTGGAGTACCGCGTCGAGCGTGCTCTGGCCGTCGTGCTCCAGCTGCATGGCGAATTCGACGATCAGAATGGCATTCTTGGCGGACAGGCCGATGGTCGTCAGCAAGCCCACCTGGAAATACACGTCATTGTCGAGCCCGCGCAGGCTGGTCGCCAACGCCACGCCAAGCACGCCAAGCGGTACGACCAGCATGACGGAAAAAGGTATCGACCAGCTTTCATAAAGCCCTGCCAGGCACAAGAAAACAAACACCACCGAAGCGAGGTAGAGGTACACCGACTGGTTGCCGGACTGCCGCTCCTGATAGGACAGACTGGTCCACTCGTAGCCAAAACCGTTCGGCAGCTGGCTCACCAGTTTCTGCATGGCGTCCATCGCCGCACCCGAACTCACTCCCGCGGCGGCGTCACCGGTAATTTCTGCCGAAGACACCGCGTTGTATCGACTCAGTTGCGGCGCGCCGAATGTCCAGTGGGAGCGCGCGAAGGCAGACACGGGCACCATGTTTCCGTCCGAATTGCGCACGAACCAGTTGTCGATATCGTTCGGCAACATCCGGTCCACGGGTTCGCCTTGGATGTAGACCTTTTTTACCCGGCCGCGATCGATAAAGTCATTGACATAGCTTCCGCCCAGTGCATCGCTCAGCGTATCGCCGATATCCGACGACGCGACATTCATCGCACCCGCTTTCTTGTCGTCGATATCCAGCGAAAACTGGGGCGTATCTTCCAGTCCGTTGAAGCGGACCTGCGATAGCGAGCTGTCTTTGGCAGCCAGCGCCAACAGTTTGTTTTTTGCACTCATCAAGGCGTCGTGACCCGCGCCGCCGAGGTCCTTCAATTCCATGTCAAAGCCGGAACTTGTACCGAGTCCGTTGATCGAGGGTGGCTGCAGTACGAAGACGCTACCGTCGCGAACGCTGCCCATCAGGGCGCCCGATGCCTGGCGCGCAATGTCCGCGGCGCTGACGGTTCGTGTACTCCAATCCTTCAGCCTGACGAAGAGCATGGCGGAATTCTGGCCGCTACCGGCACTGCTGAATCCCAGGGCCGCAAAGACACCGTCCACGCTCGACTGCTTCATGAAATAGCTGACGGCCTCGTCCACGACTTTCTGGGTACGCTGCTCCGTCGCACCGGAAGGTAGCTGCACAATCGCCATCAGGATTCCCTGATCCTCGTCCGGAAGGAAGGAGGTGGGCAACTGCTTGTACACCAGCAGCATGACCAGCGTGGTCGCCAGGAAAAGCAACGTACCGATGCGCCGGTGGCGGATGACACGGCCAACCCCGCGCTGATAGCTTCCTGCCGTTTTATCGAACGTACGGTTGAACCATCCAAAAAAGCCGCGACGGGGTTCGTTGCCCTCTGCCACCGGCTTGAGGATCGTGGCGCACAGGGCGGGCGTCAGCGTCAGGGCCGTCAGTACCGAGAGCGCCATCGCGGAGACGATAGCTACCGAGAACTGACGGTAGATGACGCCGGTCGAGCCACCGAAAAACGCCATGGGAATCAGCACCGCGGAGAGTACCGTGGCGATGCCGATCAGCGCGCTGCTGACTTCATCCATGGATTTACGCGTCGCTTCGAGCGGTGACAGACGCTCTTCCCTCATCACGCGCTCGACGTTTTCCACCACCACGATGGCGTCGTCCACCAGCAAACCGATGGCCAGCACCAAGCCGAACATCGTCAGCGTATTGATCGAGTAGCCCATCAGTTCGAGGATGCCGAACGTACCCAGCAATACCACCGGCACGGCAATGGTCGGAATGAGCGTCGCGCGCAGGTTCTGCAGAAACAGGTACATGATCAGCACGACCAGCACGATCGCCTCGATCAGTGTTTCCACCACCTCTTTCAGCGACAGCTTGACGAACGGTGTGGTCTCGTACGGATATTCCGCCGTGACGCCTTTGGGAAAGTTGGGCGCCTGCTGCGCCAGGTAGGCCCTGACTTCGCTCGCAACGGCGATGGCGTTGGCACCGCTGGCCAGCTCGATACCAATGCCCGAGGCCGGCTTGCCGTTGTACTGCGAACTCGTACTGTAGTCATCGCTACCCAGTTCCACGCGCGCCACGTCGCCGAGCAACACCTGGGCGCCGCCGCTGGACGTCTTGAGCACGATCTGGCGAAATTGCGCCGGTGTCTGAAGACGGCTGCGCGCCGTAATGGTTGCGTTGAGCTGCTGCTCTTTCACGGCCGGCAAGCCGCCGAGCTCGCCGGTCGCCAGATCGGTATTCTGAGCACTGATGGCGCTGGATACGTCCGACGGCATGAGTGAATACTTTTGCAGCTTGGCCGGATCGAGCCAGATGCGCATGGCATATTGCGAACCGAACTGCACCACCGCTCCGACGCCTCCCATGCGGGACAGACCGTCCTTGAGATGGCTGGCGATGTAGTCACCGATGTCGGCTGAACTCTGGCTGCCGTCCTGCGAGACCAGGGCGAGCACCATGGATATGCTGCCGGTGGACTTGGTGATGGTCACACCGTTTTGCTGCACCGTACTTGGCAGCCGCGAGTTGGCGGCCTGCACCTTGTTCTGCACCTGCACCTGCGCCGTATCGGCGTTGGTACCCGACTTGAAGCTGAGCGTGATGCTGGCGCTGCCCGTCGCACTGCTGGTCGATGACATGTACAGCAGATTGTCCAGGCCGGTCATCTGCTGCTCGAGCACCTGGACCACCGCGTCCTCGACCGTCTTTGCCGAGGCGCCGGGATAGCTGGCGCTGACGTTGATGGAAGGTGGCGCGATATCCGGATATTGCTCCAATGGCATTTGCGTCGTCGCAAACGTGCCGCCGAGGCAGATGGCGATGGCGATGACCCACGCCAGGACGGGGCGATCGATAAAAAAGCGAGCGATGGACACGGGGTGCTGTCCTCAGCTCTTCGGTGTCGCTGACTGGCCGACGGATATCGGCGCAGTGGCGGTAGTGGTGGTAGTGGCAGCTTCCTGCGGATCGACGGTGTCACCCTCCTTGACGTTTTGCACGCCCGCGATAATCACGCGGTCGCCGGCCTTGAGGCCGCTGTCCACAATCCAGTCGCCGGCGACGGCTCCGGCCACGGTCAGGTTTTTTTGGACCACCTTGTTGTCAGCACCGACGACGAGCGCCGTAGCGTCGCCCTTGGCGTCATGGCTTACGCCCTGCTGCGGCACCCACAGCGCATGGTTGTCGACCCCCTGCTCCAGATCGGCATGCACGTACATATTGGGCAGCAGCATTTTGTCGGAGTTGGCGACCGTGCCGCGCAAGGTGATCGTGCCCGTGCTCTCATCCACCGCGACGCCGACGACATGCAGGCTGCCTTCGCTTTGATACGTGCTGCCGTCTTCCAGCAGCAGTTTGAATTTCGCCGCGCCGCTGGCGTCCGCCTTGAGACGGCCGCTGGCGAGATCCTTTCGCAGCTGCAGGTACTGCGCGCTGGACTGCGTGATGTCGACATAGACCGGGTCATAGCGATAAATCGTCGTCAGTGCGGTGCTCTGGTTGGCCGTGACCAGGGCACCGACCGTATATGTCGAGGTGGCAATCGTTCCGCCGATGGGGGCCGTGATGCGCGTATAGCCCAAGTTGACGCGCGCGCTTTCTACCGCCGCTTGGTCGGCTTGCACGGTGGCTTCGTCCTGCTTGAGTGTGGCGATTGCCGTGTCGAAATCCTGCTTGCTGACGGCATCTATCTTGACCAGCTGCTTGGCTCTCTCCGCTTGCGGGCGCGCTGCATAAAGCGCTGCCTGAGCGTTGGCCAGATTGGCCTTCGCCTGATCGTAGGCAGCCTGGTAAGTACCCGGATCGAGTTGATAGAGCAGTTGTCCGGGGTGTACCTCAGTGCCCTCGTCGAAGAGACGTTTCTGGATGACTCCGGTGACTTGCGGCGTCACGTTAGCGGAGAGATACGCCGTCAGTCGGCCCGGCAAAGACGTGGACTGCGCATAAGGCTTGGCCTTCAGCGTCAGCACCGTGACCTTGGCTAGCGCCATTTGTGGCGGCGGGGCGGACGGCGAACAGGCGGTCAGTCCAAGGAGCGCCAGGGCAGCATACCTCGCGTATCTGGACCGCAGAAAAAATGCATACGTCACTTCAACCTCCGCGCACGGGGTGCTCAACAAGGTCGCAAGGTATCGAACAAATGTGAGCGAAAAAGGGGGATTTCGTAATAAGCGATCTCGACGCTTGAAACCTATTCCACAACCGACCCTAATAAAGGTCGGTCCTTCATCGACTATCGACCATGCCGCAGGGCCTCATCGCCAAACTTTTTTTCTCCGTTCTTTTGGTGACCGCGTTCATCGTGATTGCCATGGGCTTCGCTGCACGCGTCACATTCAATCAAGGCTTTCTCGGCTATCTGAGCAAGCAGGAAGAAATTCGCCTGAAGGAAACGGTGCCCCTGCTGGCCGATGCCTATCGCGCGCATGGCAGCTGGCGGTTTATCCGCGATGATCCGCAGAACTGGATGGTGCTGATGCGTCCAGCCAACTTGCCCGATCATCCGACGGCGGAGGATGTTGAACGTACCGCCCTTTCAGTCTCTGATCTGACCGGCACACCGATGCGCTTCACCTTGCTCGACGCGCAGCAGCGATACGTTTTTGGTAATCCAAAAACAGGCCTGGGCGCACCAAAATTACCGATTGTTGTGGATGGCAGAACGGTCGGCTGGCTGAGGATGCTGCCGTTCCAGCGAGTGATCGAAGCCGGTGACCTGGCCTTTCAACAGAGCCAGCACCGGGGATTTTTCATCATTGGCGTCTGTGCGCTGTTGCTGGCTGCTTTACTCACGATTGTCGTGGCGCGATCGCTGCTTAGTCCGATAAGTCAACTGAAGCGCGCGACGGACGCTGTAGCCATTGGCGACTACACGATTCGTGTGCACGAAAACGCCCGTGACGAACTTGGCCAGCTCGCCAAGAACTTCAATCGCATGGCGCTTGTGCTGGAAAGCAATGAAAAAATGCGCCGGGAATTTGTCGCCGACGTTTCGCATGAACTGCGCACACCGCTTGCCGTGATGCATGCCGAATTTGAAGTGCTGGAAGACGGCATACGACCCATCGACATAGCCGCCATACAGTCGCTCAAGGTTGAGGCCACGCACTTGAGCAAACTGGTGGAAGATCTTTATCAGCTTTCGCTGGCGGATATCGGCGCATTGATTTATCGCAAAAGCGAGGTGGACGTTACGGAACTACTTCGAACAACCACCGACGCTTTCCAGAAACGGCTCTTCCAGGCGGATATCACGCTGGAATTAAAGCTTCCACAGTTACCTCTGACCATTGATGCTGACGAAAAACGGCTGAGACAGCTCTTTGCCAATCTGCTGGAAAACACTATTCGTTATACCCATGCCGGTGGCCGGTTAAGCATCTATTGCATGCAGCTGGAAGACCAGGTTGCCGTCGACGTCATGGATTCTGCACCCGGCGTTGATGACATAGGGCTGGAGAGACTGTTCGATCGCTTTTATCGCGGCGAATCCTCGCGCAACCGCGCCAGCGGCGGCGCCGGCCTGGGCTTGCCGATATCGCGCTCCATTGTTGAAGCACACGGCGGCACTATCGAAGCCAGACACTCCAAGCTCGGCGGACTGTGGCTGGTTACTCGCTTGCCCATCGGGGATGCATGAGTATGGAAACGATGCAGGGAACTATCGCGCACGTACTGATTGTCGAGGACGAGGCAAAGCTCGCCATGGCGATTCGCGACTATCTCAATGCAACGGGCTTTACCACGCAATGGGTAGCCGACGGTCGTGATGTCATTTCGGCGATCAAGGCCAGCGTGTTCGATCTGGTTTTGCTGGACCTGATGCTGCCGGGACGCAACGGCTTGGACATCTGCCGTGAACTACGCAGCTTCAGCGATGTTCCGCTCATTATGTTGACGGCGAGGATCGAGGAGATTGATCGGCTGCTCGGACTGGAAATTGGCGCTGATGACTACATCTGCAAACCTTTCAGCATTCGTGAGCTGGTCGCTCGGGCCAAGGCCATTTTGCGGCGATCGCGCACGCCAGCCAAGCCATCGTCTATTTTGCAGGTCGACGAGACTACCTATCAGGCGATCTACTACAGCACGCCTGTGCCGCTGACTTCTATTGAATTTCGCCTGTTGAAAACACTTTCCGATTTTCCCGGGCGCGTTTTTTCACGTGATGGATTACTCGACAGGCTCCACGCCGATCACCGTATCGTTACCGATCGGACTGTCGACACCCACATCAAGAACCTGCGCCGAAAGCTGCAACAGGTGGCGCCCGATGTGGATCCGATCCGCTCGATCTATGGGGTGGGCTACAAGTTAGAAATTGACGGCTGACCAAACCGCTGGACCTTCGTGCACCAGGTATTTCCATACATCTAGCGGACACTGTTGCTTAAGCGTCTATGGGCGAACTGCATGTGCGTAAGCGAAAAGCGGCCGTCAAACCTGGCGGCGCTGCCTGCCTGAAACGCCCGCAAAAGGGTTGAATCAGCTACGCCTCGTCCTCGACGCCCCCAACTTCCGCGTCAACGTATTCCTTCCCATCCCCAGCGCCAACGCCGCATTCTGGCGATGCCCCGCGCGGCTCTGCATCGCCGCCTGCAGAAGGGTCTGATCCAGCGCATCGCGGGCGCGCGCATGGATGTCCTTCTCGTCGTTGGCCAGCGCTGACGATGCCCACTCGCGCAGCGCATCGGTCCATTCGCCGCTGGCCGGCTGGCCGCTGACCTCGCCCAGATCGGCCGGCAGAATTTCCGCGCCACGCGCCATCACCGCCAGGCGGCGGCAGAGATTTTCCAGCTCACGCACGTTGCCCGGATAGTCGCGTTGCGCGATCGTCTTTAGCGCCGCTTTCGAAAACCGCTTGGGCGCCAGCTTAAGCTCCTGTGCGGCGCTGGCCAAAAAATGTTGGGCCAGAATCGGAATGTCCGCGCGGCGCGTGCGCAGCGACGGCAGCTCAATGCGCACCACGTCGAGCCGATGCATCAGATCGGCGCGAAACTGTCCGGCGGCCACGCGCGTGGCCAGATCCTGGTGCGTGGCCGCGACGATGCGCACGTTACCGCGGATCAGCTCGCGCCCGCCGACACGATAGAACTCGCCACCGGCCAGCACACGCAGCAGGCGCGTTTGCAGCACCAGCGGCATGTCGCCGATCTCGTCGAGAAACAGCGTGCCGCCCTCAGCCTGTTCGAACCGGCCCGATACACGTCGCACCGCGCCCGTGAACGCACCGGCTTCGTGCCCGAACAGCTCGCTTTCCAATAGCTCGCTGGGAATCGCCGCGGTGTTCAAGGCCACGAAGGGTTTGCCGCGCCGCGCGCTTTCCTCGTGCAGCGCGCGCGCGACCAGCTCCTTGCCGGTACCGGTTTCGCCGGTGACCAGCACGTTGAGATCGCTGGCCGCGATGCGACCGATCAAGCGAAACACTTCGCGCATCGGCGCGCTCTCGCCAATCAGCGCGTGATTTGCAACGCTGGGTACGGCCGGTGGCGCGGCGGGCGACCGCACGCTTTCCAGCGCGCGCTGCACGGCGGCCACCGCCTGATCGAGGTCAAAGGGCTTTGCCAGATAATCCACCGCGCCGGCGCGATACGCCGCCGCCGTCGTTGCCACGTCGGTATAGGCGCTCATCACGATCACCGGACCCAGGCCCTGCTTCTGCATGTCGTCAAGCAACTGCAGGCCATCTTCGCCCGGCATGCGCACATCGGTCACCAGCAGCGCGGGACGCGACTCGCGCAAGGCTTCGCGCACCGCGCTGACATCGCCAAATTCGCGCACCGCCAGGCCGGCGTCGCGCAGCGCTTCGGCCAGCACGAAGCGCACGCCGCGATCGTCGTCGGCAATCCAGATTTCGTCAGTCATGTACGCGCTCCAGCGGCAGATACAAAGAGAACACGGTTTCGCCCGGTCGGCTGACATAGCGCAGTTCGCCGCCGTGTTCGCGCGCGATCTCTCGGGACAGCGCCAGGCCCAGGCCGCTGCCATTGGCGCGGCCGGATACCAGCGGTTGAAAAAGCGTGTCGCGCAGCGACGCCGGAACGCCCGGGCCATCGTCGATCACATCGATGCGCAGCGCCATGCGCAGCACCCGGTCGCCCCAGCGCAGGCCGTGATCGACGCGCGTGCGCAGCGTCAGTGTTTTGGCGCCGGCCTCCTGCGCGTTGCGTGCGAGGTTGAGCAGGATCTGCTGCAGCCGATCGGCGTCGCCGAGCAGGTCGGGCACGCTCGGATCGTAGTCGTGCTTCAACTGCAGCGGCTGCGGCTGGGCTCGCAGCAGATCGGCAAGTCGCTCGAGCAGATGATGGATATTCACCGCACCAAACTGCGGCGCGCCGTCGTGATGCAGCAGCCGATTGGCCAGCGCCGCCAGCCGATCGGCCTCGTCGATGATCAGGCCGGCCAGCGACTGCAGATCGTCCGTGCCGACCCGACGCTGCAGCAGCTGGGCCGCACCGCGCAAACCGGCCAGCGGATTCTTCACCTCGTGTGCGAAACCGCGCAGCGTCGCGGACAGCGGCGAACCGCTGGCGGCCGGTTCGGCCAATGCGTGCACCTCAAGCAGCAAACCCGCCTCGAACGGCTGGATCGCCATATCGACCAGCGTTTCGCGCCCCACCGCGGTAAACAGCGTCAGCCCACGCAGCTGCAGCGGCCGCTGCTGATACAGCACCCGCG
>CAIKJM010000179.1 GCA_903827735.1 uncultured Rhodanobacter sp.
CGAGTTTGGAGGAGTGCCCCTCGACAGCGGCCTTCAGGATGCGGTCAAGTCGACGCACATTATCATCCCAACGGAAGCGGCTTGCGTGCCCCGTGATCTCGGCGGTGTTCCACTGGCGTTCACTTGCCTCGATCAGCGCGGCTTCAAGGCTTGCTCGATCCTGCGGCGGCACCAGCAGGCCGGCGAATGAAGGCAAGACCTCGGGAATGCCACCGACACGGGTGGCAACCACGGGTGTGCCGCAAGACATCGCCTCGAGAACAACGTTCGGCACGCCCTCGTTGTGGCTGGGCAGGCACAGCATATCGGCAGCGCGGAACCAGTCAGCCAGCCCCACGTGTGTCACCGAGCCGATCAGCACCACTTGGGCCGAACAACCCAACGCGGCGGCTCGCTCAAAAAGTTCTGCCGAGCACGCGCCCGTACCGGCATAAACCAGCCGCGCCTGCGGCTTGACCGCCAGCAACGCGGGAAATGCCTCCAGCAGATCCATGCAGCCCTTGGACCGTTTGAGATTACCCACAAACAACAGCAAGGGATGCCCGTCGGCTAGCTGCAGACGCCGGCGGGCGGCAAGCTTGTTGCCTGGCGTAAAACGATCGCTGTCGACGCCGTTATACAACGTATGCACATTGGCAGGATCCGCTCCGATGGAGATCGCCTTTGTCGCGAGTGCGCGGCTAACCGTGATGACCGCGCCAGCGCGCCGCAAGGCTCGACTGATTTGCCAGCGCCGTGCTGCGTGATTCGCCTGCACATTGAGGTCGCTGCCGTGCAGCTTCACCACGTAGGGAATTCCAAGCCGGCGTGCCAGCCACCCTGCCGCCACAGCGTCCGGATAACCCCAGCTGGCCAGAATGCAATCGTAGCGAGTCTCACGCAGACGGCGACCCCGCTGCAGCATCACGCAGGCCAGCCAGCAGATTGCGTGCAGCGCCCGCCCGATCAGCGGCGGATAGACGAAGGTGAAGTAGTCGGTGCCCACGTTTGCGACATCCACCTTGCCTCGCACGCCGCGCATACGCTCGCGAAAATCCACTGCAGTGAGGACATCGACATCATGAAGCTGTCCGAGCCGCTCGAACTGCTGGAGATTGAACGCGCTACGCAGTGGATCCCACGGCGTCGGAAACAAATTTGTCAGTATCAGTATCTTCAAACGCACAGTCATGCCAAAACGGCTCCATACAAAGTTGCATACCGGCTAGCCATCGATGCAAGTGAGCCTTCGGCTTCGACCCATGCTCGTGCGGCATCGCCTAACGCGCGCGCGCGCTGTGGCTGCTGCAGCAGAGCGATCAGGGCCGCCGCCATCGCCGCAGCGTCGCGCGGAGGTACCAGCAAACCGGTGAAGTCGCTACGCACAATCTCGCCGTTGCCACCGACATCCGTTGCTACGATCGGCAGCGCACTCGCGCAGGCTTCCAGTAGCGCCATCGAATAACCTTCACTCAGCGACGACAGCGCAAAAAGCTCCAGTCCCTGCAGCAGCTCGCGCACATCGCTGCGATCGCCGAGAAAATGCACGCTGTCGGCCACGCCGTCAGCCGTCGCACTGCGCTGCAGTTCGCTACGCAGTTCGCCATCACCGATGAACACCAGCACCGCATCGGGCTCCGCCTCATGGACCAGGCGAAACGCACGAATGAGGCCTGCCTGGTCCTTCAACCGGGTGAGTCGGCCGACGCTACCGATGACCCGCGCGCGCGCAGGGAGCTCCAGCATGGAAAGCAGCCGCTCGCGCTTTGCGTTCGACGCGGGGCGGAAATCTTCGACGCGGATTCCGTTCGGCACCGCGCGGACCTTGTCAGCGGCGACTACGCCAAGCTTGATGGCATCGCGCCGGGCGGCCTCGCATACCGTCACCACAAGATCAGTAAAGGTGACTGCGTAGCGATAGATCCGCTCGCGACGATCGAGCACGCGAGTGACTCCTTCGCCAAGATCACCCTCCGTGATCGACCGCCGCGCCCCGAGCATGCTGTGCCGGGTATTGATGACCCGACGCACCTTCAGTCCGGGGCTCGCCAGTACGGCGTGATAGTGGGCGACCGCATTGTGTGTATGCAAAACTTCGGTGGTGTGCTCGCCGAGTAACCGGCGCATGCGAGCAACGGCGCGAAGATCCAACCCACGCCGCTTGCCGCAGGCCTTCACCGGTATGCCCAGAGCTATCAGCTCATGCGCAAGCGCACCTGGCTCGAACAGGCAAACGACCTGGCAGCAATGACCTTGCTGCTGCTGGAGCTTGACCAGCTCGATCACCATGCGTTCCAGGCCACCGCGATTGAGGTTCTCCACGACGTGCGTGATGTTCATATCGCCACCTGGGTCGCCAGCAGCGCAATGCCGACCACGGCATCCGGCTCACTGACGGATCGCACGACCAACTGCCGATCATGCAGGCCCATCAGGATTGACCTTCGTCACGCGCGCCCGCCCATGCCAGAAGGCGGCCCAACATAGCCGGGCGGCCAGCGCCGAACCGCAGGTGCAGTCCCTGCATCTGCTCGATGTCATCCCTGCTCCAGCACTTCAACACCAGCGTCAGGAGCAGATAGATGGCACTGACGAGCACGCCTCCGATCAATACGCTGCCGATGGGCGGCAGGTGCAGTCGCAGGACCGGCAACGACACCGTCGACGCAATCAGCGCCGCGAGGAGCGTCCGGCCAAGGCGCCCGCTCTGCAGTTGCGCGCCGCTGACGTTTACGCCGATCGTCACATAGGTGATCGAGCTGCACAGCGTCACCACCAGCACGGCGGTGACCGCGCCATAGAGCCCGAAGTGCCGGATCAGCACCAGATCGAGGCCGATCTTCAGCGCGCCGAACACGATGGTCAGCAGCAGGATCACGTTCTGGCGATCGGCGCTGACCAACAGGCTGCTGGCACCCTGCGTCGCCGTGGCGATGCCGCTGGAGAGGATGATTAAGGCAAACACCGGCGCCGCTGCGGCATAGGCGTTTCCGTACAGCAGTGCGATCACCGGCACGGCGAAGCACATGCCGAAAACCACCACCGGCGCGGCCAGCAGTACCAGGTAACTAGTCGCCTTGACGAAACGCCGCCCCGCGACCTCGCGACCCTGACGCAGCGCCTTTGCCATCATCGGCAACAGCAGCGCGCCGAACACGCCCGGCACCAGCAGCATGATGCCTGTGGCCAGCTGGTACGCCACCTTGAAGTAACCGGCTTCGGACGACGTGGCGTAGAGATTCAGGAACAGAATCTCTACGTCGCTGGCAATCAAAAATCCGATGATGATCGTCGCCGAGACAATACGCAGGTGACGACGCATTCGCTGCAGCAGGTCGTCCGGTACGGCGGCAGCACGAGGCAGTCGACGGATGAGCCGGGCGGCCTGTCGCCGCGACACCAGCAGAAAAACCAAGCTGGAGATGGCGTAGACGACGATGAACCCGAGCAGCGGCGCATGCAGCAACATCGCTGCGACCACCATCATTAGATTCACCGGCGACGCCACCAGGCATATTTTTGCAGTCAGATCGAATGCCTCGAAGCCTTTGGCGATGGCGATATTGAACATGTAGGGCGCACGCATACCCACTGCCGCCGCCAGCAGGAAAAACTCGACATAACTCATGTCGGCGGTGAGCCGGTAGCCTGCCGCCACAAAAAGGATCGTGCCGATACCCAGCACCAGGATCATGTGCCATCGCTGGACCTTGCGAAAATGACTTAGCAGGGGAACGATCAGATCCTGTCGCCCCGCGCCCCGCAGTTCCGCCACGAACTTGATCACGCCGGTGGTGATGCCCGAATTGGTCGCCACCACGCCGATCGCGGCGAACCAGATGAAAAGCCCGTAGATGCCGTAAAACTTAGGTCCCAGATGTCGGGCGATCATGATCGCGGCGATCATGCCGAGAAAGTACTCGGTATAAGTGCCGACCGAAGAAAACAGCGTGTTGCGCAGAGTTCGCGTGCGAGTCGTCATGACGTATGCAGCAATACGGTGACGAGAATGAAAAGCGCGAAGATCGCGACAACGGCCGCCATGCACCATCGCCACCAGCCCGCCTGGAGGCTGAAAACGGGTAATCCCGGAAAGCGATTGCGCAGACCTACGTAGTAACCCACCACCACGGCCATCACCAGGTACAGCACGACGGTGTAGCTTCTGCTGAGAAAAAAAGCCGCCGTGAACATGCCGCACAGCGACAGCAGCAGCGTCATCCCCAACTCCTTCTCGGCCAGCCAGTCCGTCGTAGTCTCCGCACTGCCTGCGTCGAAAATCGGCTTGTAGCGCACCACCGCCACCATCATCCAGAAGCAATAGCCGACGAAAGCCAGCCAAAGTACAAAGCCGGCAAACCCGGTTTCGGCCAGCACCAGCACCAGCGAATTATGTGCGGTGAGGTTGTTGTGATCGGTGAAATTGCCGGCCCCCACGCCGAATAGCGGCTGAGAAAGAAACATATGCAGCCCTTCGTACCACGCATCGACGCGGCCGGCTGCGGAAGACTCGTCGGCGTCCAGTTCATTCATTCGCGATGAGAGAAGCTTCATACCCGCCAGGCCGAGCGCACCCAGGATGCCCGCCGTCACAAGTCCTTGGCGATACCAGACGTAGACGCCGCCGATGACAAGCACGGCCAGCAGCGCACCCCGCGAATTGGTCAGGTAGACCCCGTACAAAAGCAGCGCCGCTCCAGCCAGCCAGAAAACGCGCCGCAGAAACTTGCCATGCAAGCCCAGATAAAGCGCCATGGGCAGCACGGCCACAAACAGCAAACCCAGATCGTTGGGATCGTTGAAGATGCCAACGTATTGGATGCGCCCATCTTCAACGAGGGTTGCGCCGGTCCAGCCGATACCGGTTCTGGACTGATCAACGCCGTGTGCCGCGAGAACCATCGCACACAGGGTAAAGACCGCAAATGTCTGCACAACCCGCTGCCTGCGCGCGGAGATCGCCGTCGCCAGCACGATAAACGCAATAACGACCGGACCGAACGTCTTTAGTTGATCCAGCGCGCCGCCCAGCCAGTGGTTGGCAACTTCCGACAGCATCAAGACCAGCAAAAATACCGGCAGTATCAAGAACTGGGGTGCCGCTAACGTCTTGCTACGAGAACCCAGCCAAGCGAGAAAGGCGAGCACGAGCACTACCTGCAACAGCGGCACGCCGATCAGCTCCGGCATGTAATCCTGCGGTCGGATAATCGTGCAGACGAGATAAAGCAGACTCAAGACGAACATGCGGTATCCGAGATATTCGTAGTGAGGTTCTTGATCGGATAACCCATGAACTCGGGCAGCGTCAGCATAGCGGCAAACCAGCCTGTGCCCATTTCACGTTCCACCGGCAGTCGATTGAGCGAAAACTGATTCCAGGACGTTCGCCGGTTGGTGCCGTAGACGTAGCTACAGGCGGCGGCGTAACCCGCAGCCTTGGTTGCATTGATGACGCGGTGGTCGAAGGCGAGATCGCCGCCTACGGGATAAGCCAGGAACGGCGCCGTGACATGCAGCTCGCGTTCCAGTGTGGCCTTGGATTGTTTCAGTTCCCCATGCAGCCGATCGTCCGGCAGCTTGGCCAGCATCTGGTGACTTACGCCATGCGAACCTATCTCGAAACCGGACGCGTGCATTTCACGCAGCTGCTTCCAGCTCATTGGCCGGCAGTCCGGCGACGACGCGCTCCGTGGCATATCCCACTCCTGCTCCATTCGCATGATCGCTGCCATCTGTAGGGCGCTGTCGAACGCCTTGATATGCCTCAACAGGTCGGCGGCAAAAAGACGACGCGCGCTTCTGGACGGCGGAATGGGTACGTCCAGATTGAGTTCCGGCAACTTCAGCCGCAGCGCGCCGGTCCGCAGAATCATGTGCACCAGCCAGTCGTAGGCAAACGGCTGGCCGCTGTCGATATGACCGGTCGATACAAAAAAAGTGGCGGGCACGCCAAGCTCGCGCAGTATCGGGTACGCCACCCGGTAGTTGTCTTCGTAGCCGTCATCAAAGGTCACCGCCACCGCGTTTTTTGGCAGGCGGCGGCCAGAAACCAGCGCATCGACCATTTCGCCCAGCGGCAGCGGTTGAAAACGCCGCTTCAGTAACCCCAGCTGCGCGCGAAAGCCGTCGGCGTCGGCGCTGATCAGCTCCAGGTCGAATTCGAAGGCATCCGTATCGGGAATATCGAGTATCCGGTGGTAGGCCAGGATACGCAGATCATCGCGTACGAGAGCGCGCAGTTTTTGCAGCGGCGGCAGTAGCCCGCTCGCGTAAAACATCTCGCCGATCCTTGCGCGGATGCCAACAGCTTCGATATCGCTGTGCTCACGACGTGCCATGTATGAAGCCTCCATTGGTGAGCACAGCGGCGCGACGCGTGGCAGACGATAAAGCCAGCTTGCGGTTCCGCTGACAAAAACGTTTTTTCATCACCATGTCAGCGCAATCCCAGCAGTCGACGCAATCTCGAGCCCATCGACCGGCCCGACGAGGTCGGCGCATCCGCGGAGATCGGAAGTTCCATCGCCAGCGACGCCAATGTACCGGTCGCAATTTCCAGCAGGTTCAGGCGCACACCGGTTTCGCGGCGCACTCTCGCGGCCATCTCGACCGCCAGCAGCGAATGGCCACCAACATCGAGGAAATTGTCGTGCGGTTGCACTTCGTCGATGCCTATCAGTTCACACCATACTGTGGCGAGATAGCGCTGGCGCGGGTCGGCAATGCGCGATACCCCACCATGCTGCGGACTAACGTCAGCGTTTGCCACCGGTGCGGGCAGCGACTTGCGATCGACCTTGCCGTTTGGCGTCAGCGGCAATGCGGCCAGGGCCATCAGATGCTGAGGCTGCATGTAACCCGGCAGGCGGGCAACCAGCGCATCGCGCAATCGGGGCACGAGCGTCGCTTCGTCCTCATCGGACGCGACGTAAAGCACCAGACGACGATCGTGCTCGGCGACATCGTGCGCCACGGCGACGCAGTCACTGACAGCGACATCCTGGCGAACGATAGCTTCAATCTCTCCCAGTTCAATACGAAACCCACGAATCTTGACCTGAAAGTCGAGCCGACCCAGATGTTCCAACGTGCCGTTCGAAAGCCAGCGGCCGCGATCCCCGGTTCGGTACAGCCGGGCCTCGTGGACGGCGTACGGGTCGGTAGTGAACCGCTCGGCCGTCAGCTGCGGTCGATCGTGATACCCCAGCGCCACACCTGCCCCGCCGATACAAATTTCACCGGGCACGCCGATGGGACACAGCTGATCCTGCGTGTCGAGTATCCGCACCGTGGTATTGGCTATTGGCATACCGATGGAGATGCCGCGTTCCGGCTGCTGCACGCGCCAGCGGGTGGACCACACGGTGGTCTCGGTCGGACCGTACAGATTCCACACCTGATCGCAGCGAGCCAGCAACTGCGCCGCCAGCTCCGGAGTCAGCGCCTCACCGCCGCACAACGCACGAAACCCTTGTTGACCCTTCCAGCCCGACTGCAGCAGGACTCGCCACGTCGCCGGCGTCGCCTGCATCAACGTCACGCCGCTTGCGGCGATCAATGCGCCGAGCGCCGCGCCATCGAGCGCCTCTTCCCGCCGCGCAAGCACCACTTCAGCACCGACGCACAAGGGTCCGAACAGTTCCAGCACGGCGATATCGAACGACAGCGTAGTGATCGCAACCACACGATCGTCGCTGCGCAAGCCCGGGGAGTCGATCATGCTGGTGAGAAAATTCACCACCGCACGATGGGGAATTTCCACGCCCTTGGGTTGACCGGTCGACCCGGAGGTGTAGATCACGTAAGCCATCGATCCGACCGTCGCCATGTCGGCATCCACAGCTAGGCGTATCGCCGGCAAGGCGTCGAGCTTTTCGCCTAACCGGTCCAGCTCGACTATCGGCACCGTGTGTCCGGCGAACCGCGCCGCGAGCGCATGCTCGGTGACCAGCAGCGCCAGTCCCGCATCGTCGATCATCTCGCCGAGACGACGGCTGGGAAAATCCGGATCGAGCGGTACGTAACCGGCGCCGGCCTTCAGCACGCCAAGCAGCACGGCAACCATGTCAGCGCTGCGGTCCAGGGCGACGCCGACCAGCGTGCCGCGGCGGGCGCCGTGTGAGCGCAGCACTCGCGCGAGGCGATTGGCACAGGCATCGAGCTCGGCATACGTCATCGACCGACCCGAGTAGCGGATCGCCACACGCTGGGGTGCGCGGTCGCACTGCATTTCGAACATCGAATGCAAGCTCTGCTCAGGTAGCGGTGCCGAGGTTGCACTCCAGCGATCGAGACAGTCGCTTTCACCGGCAGGTAACAGCGTCAGCTGCGCAATCGTTTGCTGTGGATCTGCCAGCGCCGAGTCGATCAGCGCCTCGTAGCGTCCACGAAGGCGTGCTGCCGTCGCTGCCGTAAAGATATCCATATTATAGGTAAGACCACCAAGCAGACCTTGCTCCTGCTCGATGAACCAGAGGCCGACGTCGTCGGCCGAGCCGCGCTGGAACAGCGGCATATGCTCATGCTGCAGATCGCCCCACGACCGGCGGCGCTGGCGCACATCCTGGAACGAAAACATGGCCTGATAGATCGCCGGACGGCTGTCGTCGCGCGGCAGCTTCAGCGACTGCACCAGATGCTCGAAGGGCACATCGGGACTGGCAAACGCGTCCAGCACGACGTCGCGCACCGCACGCAGCGCGTCGAGGAACGACGCATTTGCATCCAGCTGAAGGCGCAGCGGCAATGCGTTGACGAAAAATCCCATGACCGGCTCAAGGTCGGCCGCATCGCGACCACGCACCGGCGTGCCGACAATCACTTCGCGCTGTCCACTGAGCCGCAAAAGCAGGACGGCATAGATGGCCAGCAGCACCATGAAGGGCGTTGCCTGCGCGCGTAGACCTAACGTACGCAGCGCCTGCGCTGTTGTCGCCGACAGTCGTATCCATTCGGTCGCACCTGCTCCGGACATGCGCGTCGGGCGCGAGTGATCGGTCGGCAACGCCAGCGGCTCGATGTCTCCGGACAGCCGCTTCTTCCAGTGATTCAGTTGACGCTGGAGCTCATCACCGCGCATCCAGTCGCGTTGCCAGGCCGAGAAGTCTGAGTATTCCACCGTCAGCGGTGCCAGCGATGGCTGCCGCCCCGCGCTAAAGGCTTCGTATGCGTGCGACAGTTCCTCGTACAGGATATCGAACGACCAGCCGTCCCAGATGATGTGATGCGCCATGAAGAAGAACACGTGCTCGTGTTCGTCCAGCCGGAACAGGTGCGTACGGAACAGTGGTGCCACGGCAAGATCGAACGGCTCGGCCGTCAACGCATCCAGTCGACGCTGCAACACGGCTTCGCGCTCGCGAGGAGGAAGGTCGGAGAGATCTTCGGCCGGCAGCAGCCGAACATTGACATCATCGTGGATGCGCTGGAAGGCCGAAGCATCATCCGGCTCGATCGCGGTGCGCAGGATCGGCTGACGCCGCACCGTCTCGCGCAAGGCCTTTTCAAAGACCGCCTCGTCCATTGGCCCGCGCAAACGATGGGCCGACGGCGTGTTGTAGACCACCCGACCGGGATGCAGTTGCTCGATGTACCACAGCCGCTGCTGCATGAGAGACAGCGGCGCGCGCTGACGATCCGGCAGCCGCGGAATGAGGCGCTGCGGCGCAGAAATCGAACCGGTACCGCGAATTCTCGCGGCAAGTTTGGCTACCGTAGGCGCCTCGAAGAGGGCGCGCAGCGGAAGGCTGATCTGCAACTCGCGACTGAGCCGTGCGGCAAGTTGAGCCGCAAGTAGCGAATGCCCCCCGCGTTCGAAGAAATCGTCGTCGACACTCAGCTCCACACAAGCCAAGATCGAGGACATCGCCGCGGCTATTTGTTGTTCGAGCGCGTCGCGTGGTGCCACCCGCGCCGCCTCACTTCCTGTGACCGCCATCGGCGCCGGGAGATGCGTGCGGTCGATCTTGCCGTTCGGCAACAACGGCAGCGCGTCTAGCACCACGACATGCTGCGGGATCATGTAATCAGGGAGCGCCTGGCGCAGCTCATCGCGCAGCATTGTTTCGGTGATTTGCCGACCGGCTGCCGCGACCACGTAAGCGGTGAGGCGCGCATCGCTCGGAACATCTTCGCGCACCATCACCATAGCCTGTGCGACCCGGGGCGAACCGAGCAGGTGCGCCTCGATCTCGCCCGGCTCGATCCGGAAGCCGCGCAACTTGATCTGAAAATCCACCCGGCCGAGGTGCTCAAGCCTGCCGTCGCCGAGCCAGCGGCCGCGATCACCGGTGCGGTACAGGCGTGCCCCGGGCGTTTCGTCGAACGGATCGGCGATAAACCGCTCGGCCGTCAGCTCCGGCCGATGACGATAACCCAGCGCGACACCGGCTCCGCCAATCCAGATTTCGCCCGGCACACCGATCGGACAAAGCCCGCGCTGCCCATCCAGCACCCAGACCGTGGTGTTGTCGATCGGCGCACCGACGCAGATCCGCTGCGGCGGTGGCTCGACCCGGCAACAGGTCGACCATACCGTCGTTTCGGTGGGGCCGTAGAGATTCCACAGCTCTGCACAGCGACGCTGCAGTTGCGCGGCGAGATCCGCACTCAGCGCTTCGCCACCGCACAGCACTCGAAAATCGCTGCGCCCCTCCCACCCCGCCTGCAGCAGCAGGCGCCAGGTTGCTGGCGTCGCCTGCATCAGCGTCACGCGCGCGACATCGAGCAAGCCTACGAGAGCGGCCCCGTCGGCGGCTTCCTCGCGCGTGGCGAGGATCACTTCTGCACCGACGCAGAGCGGGCCAAACAGCTCAAGTACGGCGATATCGAAAGACAGCGTCGTTACCGCCAACAGCCGGTCGTCGGCTTGCAGGCCGGGACGTTTGACCATACTGGTAAGAAAGTTGACGACAGCGCGGTGCGGAATCTCCACGCCCTTCGGCTGACCGGTCGAGCCAGAGGTATAGATCACGTAGGCGATCGACTCCGGACCCTTCGAGGGAGTCGCGACGTCGTCAGCCGCGAGCTGTGTCGCCGGCAGCGCAGCGAGTTCGGCGCCCAGGCGATCAAGCGCCAGCACAGGGCGCCCGCGCAAGTCGAAGCGATCCACGTGCGCGGTTTGGGTCACCAACACAGCGAGGCCGGCATCGCTGACGATGTAATTCAGCCGATCTATCGGAAATCCGGGATCAAGCGGTACGTAGGCGGCGCCAGTTTTCAGCACGGCGAGTACGGCGGCCAGCATGTCGGTACCGCGATCGAGCGCAATGCCGATCAGCGCCCCCTGGTGCGCACCCTCAGCCCGCAGCAGGTGCGCAATACGATTGGCACGTGCCTCCAACTGCGCGTAACTCAGCGCACAACCAGCGCAACGCACCGCCACACGATCCGGCGCACTATCGCATTGCATTTCGAACAGCTCATGGAGCCGTCGCTTGCTATGGAAAGGTGTCGGGTTCGGCTGCAGCGCCTGAAGGTCACGGCGCATGGATGGGCTGACCAGCGGCAGCTCACCCAGCGGCGCCTCGGACCGCTCAACCGCCGCACGCAGCAACGTCTCGTAAGCCGCCAGCCAGCGGCGCACCGTGGCTTCATCGAACAGACCGGTGTTGTACTGACACTCCAGCCGCAACTGGCCGTGCTCCTGCACCGCGTTGATGAACAGCTCGAAATTCTCGTAGCTGCGTGCGGTGCTGGCGAAGGTCATGCTCAGACCGGGGAACGCGGTGGCTTCGAGGTCGAGCGCCTGATCGATATTGAACAGCACGCTGACCAGCGGCAGTCGGCTCGGGTCACGCGCCGTACCGAGCTTTTTCAGCAGCGTGCCGAAGGTGTATTGCTGATGATCGATCGCATCGAGCAGCGTACTGCGCGATGCGTCGAGCAGCTGGGTGAACGGTGCGGCAGGATCCACGGCGCAGCGCAGCGGCAGCAGATTGACCCCGTGTCCCACGAGATTCTCATGACCATCAACCGCCTGCGCGGCGGCAGGTATGCCGATCACCACCTCCTCGTGACCGCCAATCCTTGCCAGAACGGCGGCGAGACCGCCGATCAACGTCGCGAACAGGCTTGCACCGCGATGCGCACCCAGACGCTTGATCGCGCTCATTAATGACGCATCGAACACATAGTCGATGCGCGCCGAGGCAAACGAACGCAGTGCAGGGCGCGGGCGATCCGTCGGCAGGTCGAGTGTCGGCTCGGCATCGGCATAGCGCGCCAGCCAATAAGCTTCATCGATAGCCAGCGTCCGACGGTCCGGTTGTGCCGCGAGCTGCAGCGCATAGTCGGCAAACGACGCGGCCACCGGCAGCCCGCTCGCCGCATCGGCTTTATACGCGGCATATAGCGCCGCCAGCTCGCGTACGATCACCCACCACGACCAGCCATCGCAAATGATGTGATGCGCCGTCAGCAGCAGAACGTGATCATCGACGCTGAGGCGAAGCAGCTCACTGCGGAATAACGGCCCCTGCTCCAGATCGAAGGGGGTCTCCACCGCCCGCCGCAGGGATTCAGCCAGTGCGGTATCGCGCGCCGGCGCATCGAGCCGCGTCAGATCCGCCTCGTGCCACGCGAGCAAGGCGCTTTCCAACAGACAGAAGGTTTCGCCATCCGGTCCGAACGTCGCCCGTAACGCATCGTGACGATCGACCAGTGCCTGCAGAGATGCGCGCAAGGCCGCGTGATCGAGCTGACCGCGAAAGCGCAGGCTGACCGATTCGTTGTAGGCCAGCGAGGCTTCCACGCTGAGCTTGGCCGCCAGCCATATTTCGCGCTGCGCTTCGGTACTCGGCACCACGCGCGTTAGCGCCACGGCAAACGGGTCGTATTCGACCTCGGTCATCGCTGCCGGACGAAGCTCGTGAGGACTCATGCGCCCACCTTGAGAAACTTGCCGGGCTGTTCCGGATTGGGCACGAACCAGCAGGGGCGTCCGTCGGGCTCGCGACCCAGGCGCGCGCCCGGCACCGGCGGCTGGCTCGCGTCCATCACCGTGCGCGGTGTCGCTACGCCACGCGGCAGGAAGTCGTATTCCTGCAGTTCGAGCACAGAGTCCTTGTAGGCGGCAGCGATCGCCGCGAAGTCCGCTTCGCTATGCGCCGTGGTAAAAAAGCACGGAAAATTGTCGAGAATGTGAATACCACGGCTGCGCATCATGGCGAACAGCAGATCCTGCAGCGGATGATCCTCGAGAAACTGCGTTTTCCAGACCGAGGCAAACTGGTTGATCGCGATCGGCGCGCCAACGTCACGGCAGAACGCATTGAGTTCATCGGCAAGCATGGCAACGCGCGCGTTCAGACGCTCTTGCAAGGCAGGCCCTTCGGTTTTCATATGTTCCAGCACGGCCTTCGCGGCAGCCAGTGCCAACGGATGACGAACAAAAGTGCCGGCGAAATACGTCACGCCCACTATCGGAATCGAGTCGTCGCCGAACTGCCAGGCGCCGCCGTCGAGCGCGTCCATGTATTCGCGCTTGCCGGCTATCACGCCAATGGGATAACCACCGCCGACCACTTTGCCATAGGTGGCGATATCGGCCTTGATGCCGAACATTGCCTGCGTGCCGCCCGGATGGGCGCGAAAGCCGGTGACAATCTCGTCGAAGATGCACAACGTGCCGGACGCTGTGGTGATGTCGCGCACCTCGCGCAAAAATTCCACCGGTCGAAAATCGGCGCGACGACTCTGCACGGGCTCGATCAGCACGGCAGCCAGCTCGTGAGCATGCTCGCGCAAAATCTGCAGCGACTCCGGCGTGCCGTAATCCAGCACCATCACGTGCTCGGCCGTGTTGCGCAGAATGCCGGGGGCAGCCGGCACCGCACGCCGCTTTTTGGTGCCTCGCACGATCACTTCGTCGATGATTCCGTGATACGAGCCAGTGAACAGCGCGATGGTCTGACGCCCGGTGACCGTACGCGCGATTCGCAACGCGCCAAGCACCGCCTCGGAACCGGTATTGCACAGCGCCGCGCGCTCGTGTCCGGTGAGTTCGCAAACCAGTTTGGCGACCTCGCCGGACAGCGGATGCTGTGGACCAATCTCGTAACCGAGGTCGAGCTGGCGGCGCACGGCATCAAGCACGAAATCCGGCTGCCAACCGAACAGGCTCATGCCGAATCCGTTCAGGGCGTCGATGTATTCGTTACCATCCAGATCCCACAGCCGCGATCCCTTCGAACGCTCGATCACGATCGGGTAAATAAGCTCCTTGGTCATTGGCCGAAAGCCGTTGACCACGCGCGGATCGGCCATATGCGAGCGATGCGCCTCGGTGTACTGCTTCGATTTCAGCGTGCGCGCGACGTAGCGCTCGATGAAGCGATCGAGCTTGGCCTGCTGGCGCTCGATCAGTTCGAACCTGCCGCTATCGATGCGTGCAATAGCACCGAAGGCTTTCCTGATGTCGTAACGCGTGTGCGCCAGCGCGGCCTCTTCATCGACCGCTGACGGCAAGGCGGCGATCGGCGCGGACGAGGAGGGATCCACTACCATTTCCATCAAAGGTTCGCGCGCCGGCTGAGACGTAGCGGGCACGAAGTCGACCGCCACGCCGCTACCGGACAGGAGCGCCAGCTGCTGTGCCATCAGCTGCATTTGCCGCTCGATCACCTGCTGCAGATAGCTGCCGCTCGCGCCGCTCGGCGATGGCCCCGGCATTGGTAGCTGCGTAGCCGGCGCGATAGTCGGCGCAGGTGTGACGGCTTCGGTGGGCAGCTGCGCATCAAGCAAGCCGGCCAGCTGGTCGAGGCTTGAATAATCCGCCATCAGCTGACGAAAGGTGATCTTGAGAGGAAAAACCTTGGACAGATGCATAGCCATCTGCGTCAACATCAAACTGTCCAAACCCAGCTCGATGAAATGCGTGGTAGCGTCAGCATCGGTCATATCAATGCCGGCTACATCCTCGAACGCAGTCTTGAGTTCAGCAAGCAATCGTGGACGCCGATCCGCGGCGGAAGAATTCGCTGTAGGCATGGCAGAAACCTCAAGAGCTATCGGCGAAGCCAGCGTTGCTGGCGCCGAAGGAGAGGCGTCAGCCGTAGGGATCGCCACATCGACCCAATAACGCTGACGCTCGAACGGATAGGTCGGCAAAAGCACCCGCTGACGCCGCTGGCGCCGATCGAATCGCTTGATATCCACATCCACGCCGCGGCACCACAGCTGGCCGACAGCCAAACGAAACGCGGCGACTTCATTCGCCGATGTATCTGCCAACGACGACAGTGGGGTGAGCCCCTGGCGCTGGATGCCCAGATGCTGTCGGGCCAAAGAAGTCAAGGTCGCACGCGGGCCGATCTCCAGCAGCACGCGGGATGGCGCATCGAGCAGGCGGCCAAGCGCCGTGGAAAAACGCACGGGTCGACGCAGATGCTCGGTCCAGTACGCGCCGGACATCGCCTCGTCGGCGGACAGCCAGTCGCCAGTCGCGGTGGAAACGAGCGCGATCTGTGGTGGCCGACGAACCACCTTTTCGATTTCGTCGCGGAACGGTGCCAGCACCGGGTCCATCATCGCCGAATGGAAGGCGTGCGACGTATTCAGCGGCCGACAGGCGATGCCATCGGCGTCGAGCTGCTGGCGGAATTTGGCGATCGATTCCGGCGGCCCGGCGACGACACAAGCCCCAGGCGCATTTTCAGCAGCCAGCGAAAGATCGGTTGGCAGGCACGCTTCCAGCGCCGCCAGCGACAGGCGCACGGACAGCATGCTTCCCGCAGGCTGTGCCTGCATGAGCGCACCGCGCTTAGCGACCAACTGCAGGGCATCGCGCAACTCGAAGACGCCCGCCAAAGTCGCCGCCACAAATTCGCCGACGCTGTGACCAATCATCGCCACCGGCGTAACGCCCAGGCTCATCCAAAGCGTGGCCAGCGCGTACTCGATCGCAAACGTTGCCGGCTGCATCACGGCCGTAGGCAGCAGTGTCTGCACATCCTCGGCAAATACGTATTCGCGCAGGTCGAATCCGAGCGCCTCGCGCAGACCGTCGGCGCACGCATCAAACGCGTCGCGAAAGACCGGTTCGCCGGCATACAACTCGCGCCCCATGCCGACGTATTGCGCGCCCTGACCGGGAAACATAAACACCACATCGCCGGGATGCGCGGGATGACTGTGCGCCACCGATGACGCCGTTTCAGGACTCGTGAGCCGCGTGATAGCTGCTGCCGTATCGTCGGCGACGACCGCCACGCGATGTGCAAATGCCTTTCGGCCGATCGCCAGCGTCCACGCCACATCGGCCAAACGGATATCGGGATGTTGGGAGAGGTAACCCGACAGGTTGCTCACCGCTACCGCGAGTGCGGGCGCGGTGCGCGCCGACAGCAAGAGCAGTTGCGGCCCTTTAATGGCATCCTCCGACTGAATCGTCGGCGCCTCTTCCATCACGAGGTGCGCGTTGGTGCCGCCGACGCCAAACGAACTGACACCAGCACGACGCGGTTCATCGGTCGGCAGCCACTCGGTGAGGCGATGGTTGACGATGAATGGCGAATGCTGGAAATCGATGGAAGGGTTGGGGGCGCGAAAATGCAGCGTCGCCGGGATCTTTTTCGCGCTCAGCGCGAATGCGGTTTTGATCACGCCGGCGACGCCGGCCGCCGTCACCACATGGCCGATGTTGCTCTTGACCGAGCCGAGGCGGCAGAAGGCGTTGTCCTGGGTACTGCGCCGAAACGCCCGAGTAAGGCCTTCCAGCTCGATGGGATCACCGATTGGCGTGCCCGTACCATGCGCTTCCAAGTAGGAAATACTGCGCGCATCGACCCTCGCGTCGACATGCGCCATCGCCACCACAGCGGCCTGTCCCGCACTACTGGGTGCCATGAAGCTGGCCTTCTCCGCACCGTCATTGTTGACCGCACCCCCGCGGATCAGCGCCACCACCGGATTGCCGTCGGCCATCGCATCCGACAGCCGCTTGAGTAACACCACACCGGCACCGTCGCTGAAAACGGTTCCGCCCGCGTCGGCGTCGAAGCTGCGAGTGTGGCCGTCCGGCGAGAGCATCGTGCCCTCCTGGGCAAGATAGCCACTGCGCGGCGGACAGTTGATGGATACGCCACCGGCCAGGGCCATTTCGCAGCGACCCGCGCGCAGCGCATCCACGGCCTGGCAGATCGCCACCAGCGAGGTCGAGCATGCGGTGTTCAGGCTAATCGCCGGTCCGGTCAGATTGAGCCGGTGAGCGACGCGCGTGGCGAAAAAATCCTTCTCGTTCGCCAGCATCACCTGAAACGCACCGAGCTTTTCGATCAAGTCGGGACGCGTCAGCAGATGCTGCTGAAAATAGGTGGCGTTATGCATGCCGCCGAATACGCCAACCGGTCCGGCGTGCGAGTCCGGCACGTGCCCCCCGCGCTCAAGACACTCCCAGCACAGTTCGAGGAAGATCCGCTGCTGCGGATCCATCAGCTCGGCTTCGCGCGGCGGAATGCCGAAGAACGCGGCGTCAAAATCCTCCACGCCATCGATCACGCCGCGCGCGGCAACATAGTTCGGCGCATCCCGCAGCGTGGTTGGAATGCCGTGGTCAAGACGATCGGCATCAAAAAACGTAATCGATTCTTCGCCCGCGCACAGGTTTTGCCAGAAGGCGTCGACATCGCGTGCGCCAGGAAAGCGACCGGCCATCGCGATGATCGCGATCGGTTCGTCGCGGCCTGCACGCCGATAGGCCATGCGCGACTCGACCGAGTGACGGCTTGTACCGCCGTCGATAATCGCCGCCAACGAAGCCGCCGTCGGCGCGCTGAAGAACGAAACTATCGACGGCGCCGACGGAAATCCGTGACGCATGCGGGCAACCGCCGTCATCGCCAGCAGCGAGCTGCCGCCAAGCTCGAAAAAGCTGTCGTCACGACCGACCTCATCAAGAGCGAGCAACTCGGCAAACAAATCACAGATATTCTGCTCGAGCTCGCCCACCGGGGGTACATAAGACACCGCAAGTTCGGGTCGGCGCTGATCAGGTGCCGGCAGCGCTTGGCGATCGAGCTTTCCGTTCACGGTTACCGGTAGCGCATCAAGCTTAAGAAAAACCGTGGGCAGCATGAATGCGGGCAGGCGCTGCGCAAGGCAGCGGCGAAGATAAGACGGCGAGATGGCCGGAGCGTCGGTCTTTTTGTTCTGCTCATCGCTCTCGTCGCCGACGACGTAATAAGCAACAAGATATTTTTGCCCGGCTCGATCATCACGCGCCAACACGGCGCACGCACGCACACCGACAACATCCTGCAGGGCGACTTCGATTTCGCCGACCTCGATGCGATAGCCGCCGATCTTGACCTGACCATCGGCCCGACCGACGAATTCGAGCACGCCCTCGGGCAGCCAGCGCACTTGATCACCGGTACGGTACAGGCGCTCGCCCGGCGCCACGGCCAGACCGCCGACGAACCGCTCGGCGCTCAGTTCGGGGCGCGCGAGGTAGCCGCGCGCCACGCCCATGCCACCTACAAACAGCTCGCCGATCACACCGACCGGAACCGCTTCACCGCGAGCGTTGACTACATATACCGTGGTGTCCGCGATCGGTCGGCCGATGGGAATGGAACGGACACCGGCACCGAGGTCGCGCGGTATCGCGTAGGTGGTCGCAAAGGTGGTGCATTCGGTCGGACCGTAGCCATTGATGATCGTGATATCAGGCAGCGCCGCATACGCCTTGCGCACGTGCGGGACCGACAGCACTTCGCCGCCGATCAGTAACTGCCGCAAACCGTGAAGGTCGCGCGCGTCGCCGTCGACAACGGCGTTGAACAGTGCCGCAGTGAGCCAAGCGATATGCACATCGTGCCGCTTGATCGTATTCGCCAGGCCGGCGCCGCTGGGGATGCGTTCGTCGTGGACCACGCATACGCCACCATTGAGCAGCGCGCTCCAGACCTCAAAGGTCGATGCATCGAAACCCAAGGGCGCAGCGTGCAGCACCCTTGTCTGCTGACCCAGGCGGACGTAGTCGACGTCGCGGACAAGCCGAATGATCGAACGATGCGTAATTTCGACCGCCTTGGGCGTGCCGGTCGAGCCGGAGGTATACATCACATAGGCCAGCGACTCGCCGTCAGTCGCCGGCCACGAGCCGACGGATTCGCCGCAGCTTTCCAACTCATGCAGCGACAGCCGGCGTGCCGACCCGGCTGGGATATCCGCTGCGTTTGCCGGCGCAATCAGCACCACGGCGCCGGCGTCCTGGAGGGCGAAAGCCAACCGTTCTTCCGGGTACGCCGCATCGAGCGGTAGATACGCCGCACCGGCCTTGAGAATACCCAACAGCGCGACGATGGCATCGGCCGAACGCTCGATCAACATGGCCACGGTCGATCCCGTGCCCGCGCCCGCAGCTCGAAGACCGGCAGCAACGCGATCGGCCCGCGCATCGAGCTGCGCGTAGGTCAGTTGCCCCTGCGCCCAGGCGATGGCCACCTCATTCGGATACTGCCGCGCCGCGTCGGCAAACAAGCCGTGCACGCTATCGCGCGGGTGTCGTGCGATCGCCGTCGCGTTCCACTCGATGAGCATGCGCCGGCGCTGGTCCGGGGCAATGATCGCCACGTCTTCGAGGAGTTCGACACTGGCCAGACCGCGCAGCACCTGTGTCAGCGCCTCGGCCAGCAATGCGGCCGTCGTGCCGTCGACGAGCGATTCGGCAAAAGCCACCCGCAGTTGCGACTGCAGATCATGTTCGATGGTCCAACGCAACGAGGGTTCGAACGCGACGCCGGCAGGGTCGAAGGGTTCCCACACGCCGATGACGCTGGGCAGCCTGTCGATAGCGTCGATTGCCTCAGGCGATAACTCGGATGATCTGCGTCCGGTGAGCCATGCGTCGACTGAACCGCTGGTCGGGACGATGAAAACCTCCACGCCTGCGGAGAGCTCAGGGGCGAGAATCGCGACATGCGAGTGACCGGTCAGGCGCGATTCCAGCAGAGCAAGCGCCGCGCGCAACACCGAACGTTCGCACACGTTCAGCCTGGCGGCTCGCGCCGCCAGCGTCGGCCAAATCGACGCTTCCAGCGCGCAGCAGTAGTCGTCAGCACGTGCCTCGGCCGAGTCACCGCCCCCCCGCTTCAACACGTCGAGCAGGCGCATATTCATGACCGCGGAATCTGGCCGGGGGCTGGCGACGGCGCTCATGCTTAGCTGTTGCCGCCCGTTGGCGCGGAGCGCTGCCGTGGTAGCAGTCGACTGCCGCACTTTCCCCTCCAGCACGGCGCGGGCACGACGCTGCCACGCGGCAATCCAAGCATCTGCTTGAAGGAGCCGGCACTCGACGCGTCACCATGGATCATCCTGTCCACCCTCTCCGCCCCCTGATCCTCGCGGATACCACGATTTTCAACTAAAACCCCTGCTGCTTTAGTGCGGCTGCAAGCGAGTGCTGGTCCTTGGGTTGCCCGAGAACCGACGCCTTCGTACGACCGGACTGAAAAGCGAACAGCCAAAGGATCGCACCCTGCACGGGCGATGCGGTCCAGCGCACGTTATACGTCCCGGCCGCGGTGACCCGTTTGACCGCTACCGCGCACTGCACGCCGCTTTGCGGCGGCAGATCGAGGTATTGCTCGATCAGCTTGAAGCCGTCACCAGGCACCGCAGTCATGCTCAGCGCGCGCGAGTCACCCCACCATACCGCCAGCAAAGTCGCCGGTCCTGTGGTGGTCACGCTATCGCTGGTCACGACGACCGCGCCGCCGCCCTTGGTGCCCCAAAGATGTGCCAGCTTGTCGCCGGTCCGACTGACGATGCCGGGTTCCACATAGCTTTGCGCCACCGCTTGGAGCGCCCCGGCATGCGCAATTTCGATGAAAGGCGCCGTAATTTCGCCTTTCGGCGTCGCCGCTTTGATGAAACTCACGGTATGACCCGGACCACCGTTAGCGTCCAGCGCGACGTATGCCCTGGCGTTGAACCTCCCCTCAAAGCCGCTGTAGACGACCGGCGGGCCGAGCGCCTGCCACCGGTTGGCGTAGCTGTCGGTCGGCGGCGCCGAGTTATTGGTATATCCCCCCACCAGAACCACCAGCGAGCTGCCGCTTGCCTGCGTAACGAGCGGCGCGGTCGTCGCCTTGGCGGTACCCAAACCATCGGCCTGTGCGAGCAACGTGTGCTGGCCAAGCGCAGGCGGCGCAACTACCGGCGAGGTCGCTCCAGCACGGGCAGCAGTGGTCGCTAGCGTGAACAGCATGATGCACGCGGCATGGCTGGCCCGATGGCGAACATCAGCGGAATGCCTGCGCCGCTCATGCATAGATGCCCTCGTTAGTTCTTGACTCTGACGAGGTTCTCAAGCGGTTGCTCCCGAACCCCGGAGGGTTGATAGTAAATCGTGATATTGACCGCAGACAATAGCACTTGAAGTGTGTTATGTGCGCTAGACTTGCGAATGGGGACACGACTTGTTGATAGCGGTATTCCACCCCGGTCCAACTCCCTCAGGGGATTGCGGCCGGGCCGGAACTGTTTTCACTGCCGAAGAGTGGGTTCATGAGCTTGCGTGGCATTCTTATTGAGACCGTCAAGCTACCGCCCTTGCGCTGGCTCGCTCGCCGCGTTTATGACCGTTTTTACCTGCGCCAGCGCCACGGCAACCACTATCGCGGCATCTATGCCAGCTATGCCGAGGCATTGCGGCACACTCCCACCACTCTCGCCATCGGTTTCGACAACGAAGCCGCCGCGGCCCAGTACCGGCATCGCATCCACGAGTTGACGGTCAGCGAGTACCCCGTCGTGCTTTGGCTGGCGAGATTGATCGACCAGGGCCAACGGCTTTTTTTCGATCTTGGTGGTCACTTCGGCCTCTTCTACTACGCCTTGCAGCGTTATCACTCGCTCCCTGCGGACTTGTGCTGGACCGTCTGCGATCTGCCTGTGGTGATTCGCTCTGGCCAGGCATGGGCCGACGAGCACGACTCTTCGCGCCGCCTGCGTTTTACGAGCACGCCACAGAATGTCGACGGAAACGATGTACTGCTGATCCTTGGCACGCTGCAGTACCTAGATTACTCGCTGGACGATCTACTGGAAAAACTGGAAAAGCGACCGAACTACATCATTGTCAATCTGACTCCCATGCATCCCACGATGGATTTCTTTACCGTGCAAAACATGGGCTTTTCATTCGCGCCCTACCATGTTCTTTCGTTGCCCGACTTTCTGTCGATGACGCAGGCATTGGGTTACGCCGCTGTCGACCAGTGGCAGAGCTTTGAACGCGACTGTCACATACCTTTTTCGCCCAGCCACGACGTGGCGTACTACTCAGGCTTTGTGCTCCAGCACACCAGCGTTGCGCTAGCTCACGAAATGGGAGAGAGGACGCGAGCCGACCTGACGAAATCCGCTGAGACGATCCAACTCGCGGAGCCATCGGCATGCTGATATCGGCGCCAATCCACAGACCGCTGCTGGAATCGCCAAGCGAGCGACCCGTTTGCATTTCGTCCTCTGCAGTCACGGAGTAACGCAGCTATTTCTTCCATACTGACTCCTTTGCCGGTTATCCACCGACGCGTGGCGGTCGCACGACGCAAGGCGTCGGAGCTTTCCTATGAAACGTTCCTGCGCGAATACGTCGAAGCCAACGTGCCGGTGGTCGTCGAAGGAGCCGGAGCAATGTTTCCGGCGACGCAGCAGTGGACGCCGGAGTTCTTCAAGAGCCGCTTCGGTTCGAAACAAGTAAACATCAGCTACGGTGAAAAAATGACGTTTTCGGCGTTTATCGACGCCGTCATCGCATCACGAGAGGATGCGCCTGGCCCTTATATGTACCGTCTTTTTATCGGCCCGCATTTACCGGAGCTGCTGCCGTACCTGGAGCCACAAAACCCGTATTCTTTTCCCCGGCGACTGGCGAGCCCACTGATGCCGTCGCGATGGAAACGCCCTGACGGGTATCTGAAACTGCTGATCGGTGGCACCGGTGGCCGCTTCCCTGTACTGCATTACGACGGCGAAAACGCGCACGCCGCGATTACTGAAATTTATGGGGATAAGGAGTTCATTCTGTATTCGCCGGATGACTCGCCCAACCTGTATCCGAAGCAGGACATGCCGAACCAGTCACGCGTCGGCGATCCACAACACCCGGACCTGGAAAGATTCCCGCTTTTCGCTCACGCCACTCAACACCATACGGTGCTACATCCCGGCGATATGGTGTTCGTACCCGCACGCTGGTGGCATGCGGCACGCGTGCTTTCACCGTCGGTTTCGATTTGTCAGAACATGTACGACGCATCTAACTGGCGCGGCTTTGTCGATGAAATCTGCCGCGACACCGAAGGCTTAGGCGGCCTTAAGCGCTTCGCCAAAAAAACGTATATGTCCGGACTGGGCGCCTTACTGTCCGCACTCGAGCGCGCGCCTGGACGTGGGCGAGAGCGCCCCGTCGGCGTGGCCGCTCTGGTGGCACGACTGGCACCGATTCGCAGCACCGACGTGGCTGACTCAAGCAGCTGGTCAATGCGCGACTGGACCTAACTTGGGTCGGGCGATCGACCGGATCCAAGTCACGCCGCCCGATCCTGTCGGGCATCGGAACCGGCTTCGTTGCGCATGCATAAAGGAAACACGTGGCGCGTGAAACGAACTTTGTTGAACTTTATCGGATGCTCGCCCTTGAGCCAGGCTGCGATATGGCGGCATTCAAGCAGGCTTATCGCCGCCGCGTCGCCGCGTTGCATCCCGATCGCCATGACGCGTCTTCTCCAGGTACGGAATCGGCAGAACAGCTTCAGCAACTCACCGCACTGTATTCGGCCGCCGTCGCGTTCGAACGTCGACATGGCCGGCTTCCCGGCGCCGCGTCGACGCGACCCGCAGAGCCCGCTGCCTCGCGTCGACCACGGACCCATGCGTCACATAAGAAAGTGCGAAAGACCTCATCGCGATGGCTACTGATGGCGCTGGCCATCGCTCTGGCCGTGGCCTGGCTGGCCTGGAACCCCGCCTGGTTCGCGGACGATGCCGAACCGGATTCCTCCACGAGCAGCGTAGTCTCGCCGGCGCAGTACGGTGAATTCAAACCGCCGATACACGCCTTGCGCGACACGCTGCAGATCGGCATGACAACCGACGCGGTACGCCATATCGAAGGGCAGCCACTGCTGCTCGGCGATAGCCGGTGGGACTACGGCCCGTCCTGGATCCGTTTCGAAAAAGGCAGGGTTGTCGACTGGTACAGCTCACCGATGCGGCCGCTGAATATTGATTCCTCGAATCCGCCGTCCACAGTCCACTGACCGCATCACCGGGAGCTGAAAGACATGTGTGGAATCGCGGGATTTTTCGCTGTCACATCGCCGCCACCGGGCGATCCGCGCGCGACGCTGCAGCGGATGATCGGCACCCTGCACCACCGTGGTCCGGACGGCTACGGCTTCCACCTGGCGCCGCAGATCGGACTGGCACACGCGCGACTGTCGATCATCGACCTAGTCAGCGGCGATCAGCCAATCCATAACGAACGCCGTACCGTATGGACGGTGTTCAACGGCGAAATCTTCAATTATCGCGAGCTGCGCGTCGCGCTGGAAAAACGCGGGTATCGGTTCTACACCCAGTCCGATACGGAAGTGATCGTGCACCTGTACGACGAATACGGCGACGATTTCGTCGATCATCTCAACGGTCAATTTGCCATAGCGCTGTGGGACGCATCACGCCGGCGCCTGCTGCTGGCACGCGACCGCGCCGGTATCCGGCCGCTGTTTTACGCGCACGCGGGCGGGCGTCTTTGGTTCGGCTCAGAAATCAAGGCGCTACTGGCGGGGATGCCGCAGGGTGCGCGACTGAACGCCCTGGGGCTGATGCAGACTCTGAGTTACTGGGGGCCGGTCGATCCAGAAACGCTGTTCGAAGGCATCAGCAGTCTCCCACCCGGACATGTGCTGACCATCGAGTCCGGGGCGCAAGAAAAACTCCATCGCTACTGGGACTGGCGCTTTCCATCGAACAGGGAGTCTTCCTCCGCACACCGTCATCGCTGCATCGATAGCGCAACGCAAGAGCTGCGAGAACTGCTCGTCGACGCGGTGCGTCTGCAGTTGCGCGCCGATGTTCCGGTGGCTGCATACCTGAGTGGCGGCCTCGACTCCGCCGGCATCGTGGCGCTGATACGCGCTTATACCGACACGCCTTTGCGGACTTTTTCACTGACCTTCGACGACGCCGAATTCGATGAAAGCACTCATCAACAGTCCATGGTGCGCCATCTCAATACCGCGCACACGAGCTTGCGCTGTTCTCGCCGCGATATCGGTAACGCCTTTCCTGACCTGATTCGCCATACCGAAGCGCCTGTGCTGCGAACGGCGGCGACCCCTCTGATGCTGTTGTCCAAGCGAGTGCGCGAGGAAGGCTACAAGGTTGTACTCACCGGCGAAGGCGCGGATGAAGTTTTCGCCGGCTACGACCTTTTCAAGGAAGCCAAGATCCGCCGTTTTTGGGCGCGCCAGCCTGACTCAACGTGGCGGCCGAGAATTCTCGCGCGGCTTTACGGCTATCTGGATCGCTCTCCGGTGGCCAACCCGGCTCTGGCACAGGCCTTCTTCGGACGCGGCAGGGAATATATTGATCGACCGGTTTTCGCCCACGCACCGCGCTGGACCACCTCTCAGAAGGCGCTGGCCTTTTTGTCTCCCGAGCTTCGCGCCAGCGTGGGCCCGTGGGACGCGATGGGCTGGTATGAGCGAACCCTGCCGGCGGACATCATGTCGTGGAGCCCGTTGTCGCGAGATCAGTATGTCGAGGCTAAATCGCTGCTGGCAGCTTATCTACTACCGGCCCAGGGCGATCGCGCAGCGATGGCAAATTCCGTCGAGGGCCGCTTTCCCTATCTCGACCATCGGCTGATTGAATTTTCCGCACGGCTGCCGCCAAGCTGGAAAGTTCGCGGACTGACCGAAAAGTACCTGCTTCGGCGAGCGCTGTCCGGGCTACTACCGGACGCTATCCTCCAACGGCCCAAGCAGCCGTATCGCGCGCCGGATAGCCAAAGTTTTTTCTTTGACGGCGAGCCACTCGACTATGTGGCGGACCTCATGAGCGGCGAACGTGTCCGTTCGGCCGGCTATTTCGATCCCGCTATGACCGGACGCCTGTTCGACAAGTGTCGTCGCGGAACGGCGATTGGCTTCGCCGACAACCAGGCCTTTGTCGGCATTCTCTCCACCATGCTGCTGGATCATCACTTCATGCATCGATCCGTTCCCGAGACAGTCGCTCCGTTCAACCCGCCCACTCCATTCGTTCACCCATTGCGTCAAGGGGCGTAAAAACATCATGTCCAGTCAGACCGCTTCCATCGAAGCGAAAATTCGCGGCTATATTCTCGAAAACTTACTCTTCAGTAACGATCCGGCCGAGCTGCCGAACGACGATTCACTGCTGGAGCGTGGCGTGATCGATTCCACTGGCGTGCTGGAAATCATTCTCTTTCTCGAAGGAGAGTTCGGCATCGAGGTCAAGGCCAGCGAAATGCTGCCGGAGAATTTCGATACCGTGGACAACATGGTGCGCTTCGTGGCGCGCCTGCAAGGCAACTCGTGAACCCGCGTCTTCGCCTGATGCACGAAGCCCTGCTAGCACGGGCCGGCAATCCGGCGTTCCGCGACAAGCCTGCCGTGATCGTCGAGGGGCAGCCACATACCTACGGCGAGCTTCTCGACAAGGCACAACGCCTTTCTGCTGTGATCGGCGAACGT
This sequence comes from uncultured Rhodanobacter sp., assembly GCA_903827735.1. Lineage (GTDB taxonomy): Bacteria > Pseudomonadota > Gammaproteobacteria > Xanthomonadales > Rhodanobacteraceae > Rhodanobacter. The sequence continues at coordinate 26,715 of CAIKJM010000179.1, forward strand.
GTGCAGCGCGGCGACCGCGTGGCCATCTACATGGACAATAGCTGGTTTTGCGTCGTCTCCATCTATGCCGCATGGCTGGCCGGCGCTGTGATACTGCTGATCAATCCGCAGACCAAACGGGACAAGCTCGGCTTCATTCTCGATGACAGCGGTGCCCGCATTCTTATGAGCGACGGCCACATTGCCAAAGAGTTTGTGCCGCTGCCTGGGAGTAACTCCTCTTTCGTCAGTGTGATCTGCTCCGGTGACTTTCCCAGCGGTCACAGCATCGACTGCCTTGAGCATCTGATCCGGGATACCGCGCCACGATCGACGTTGCCGACAACCATCGCGCTGGATTTGGCTGCGTTGATCTACACCTCCGGCAGCACCGGTCAGCCCAAAGGCGTGATGCAAACGCACCAGTCCATGCTGTTTGCTTCTGGTAGCCTGATCGAATATCTACGGCTCGATCACGATGACGTCATCCTGTGCGTTCTGCCACTAGCCTTCGATTACGGCCTTTACCAGCTACTGATGTCCGTGCAGCTCGGTGCGACACTGGTGCTGGAGCGATCCTTCACCTATCCAGCCCAGGTCTTCGAGCGCATGCAGGCGTTCAAGGTCACCGTGTTTCCCGGCGTGCCGACTATTTTTGCAATGCTCCTTTCGGCCCATCGCCGGGAAGCGTTTCGGTTCGAAGGTATTACGCGGGTCACCAATACTGCTGCAGCTTTATCAGATGCCGTGGCAACCCGGCTTCGTAGCATTTTTCCCAATGCACTGCTTTACAAGATGTACGGCCTGACCGAATGCAAGCGCGTGAGCTATCTGGAACCCGAGCTGGTGGACGCGCGCCCGGGTTCGGTGGGCAAGGCCATTCCCGGCACCGAGGTTTACTTGCTGAATGCGGACGGCAGCGCCACGCCTACCGGAGAAACCGGCGTTCTACACGTCCGTGGACCGCATGTGATGCTTGGCTACTGGAACCGTCCCGATCTCAGCGAGCAGATGCTGCGACCCGGTAAGCTGCCGGGCGAGCGCGTGCTTTGCACGCAGGATCAATTTCGCATGGACAGCGACGGCTTTCTGTACTTCGTCGGGCGCAGCGACGAAATCATCAAGACACGTGGAGAAAAGGTAAGTCCGGTCGAAGTGGAGAACGCGATGCTGACGATCGATGACATTCGTGAAGTCTCCGTAGTCGCGGTTGACGACGAGCTGCTCGGACAGGCCATTCGCGCTTATGTGGTACTGCAAGCAGGCGCAACGCTTAGCGTCGGACAGATACGCGCGCAATGCATCACTCGTCTGGAGAATTTCATGGTGCCGCAGCAGATCATCTTGTGCGCCGACCTTCCCAAGACCCCCAATGGGAAGATCAGCAAGACGGCATTGCTCGCCCAAATGAGCAGCTGAGCGCGCGGTATGCAGACGACCTATGCCAATTTGCTTGAACGGCTCAGTGCCAACCTCGAACTCCTTCCGGACAAGCCGGAGGAAACCGCTGAAAGCACGCTGCGTGCGCTCTGGTTTGCGGCGTCGGGTGAACCACGGTCGGTGATTTACGCAATGCACGGAGAGCTGCCGCGGCTGACGAGCGCCGAACTGATGCCGCGGCTGGAGCAGCTCATCGAGCGGCGACTAGCCGGCGAACCACTGGCGCACATCACCGGCCGCCAACGGTTCATGGAGTTGGATATGCTCAGCGGCGCGCAGGCGCTGATTCCACGAGTGGAAACCGAGCAGCTGGTGCGCGCCTGCATAACTCTTCTCGATCAGACCGCTACGCCGCCTCGGCCGCGCGTCATTGATGTCTGCACCGGCTCGGGAAATATTGCCTACGCTTTGGCGCATCACGTAGCGTCAGCGTTAGTTGAGGCCGCAGATCTCAGTGATGCGGCCATCGCTTTCGCACGCTGCAACGGCGACCATCTCCGCTTGCTGGATCGTGTAGCTTTTTATGTCGGTGATCTGATGGCGCCTTTCGAGACGCTCGATCATCTCGGTTGCACCGATCTGATCGTCTGCGCACCGCCCTACATCTGTACCGCCAAGGTGGGGCAAATGGCTAGTGAAATTGCCGACCACGAGCCACGACTCGCTTTCGACGGCGGTCCGTTTGGCGTCACGATTCTGATGCGACTGATCGAAGACGCGCCGCGCTTCCTGCGGAGCGGCGGCTGGCTCGCTATGGAGGTCGGCCTTGGCCAGGGAGCGCTTCTGGTAAAGCGGCTGCAAAAAAACGATGCGTTTCAGGAAGTGCGCGGCCACGCGGATGCCGACGGCGCCATTCGCGTCGTTCTTGCTCGACGACAATGATTCTGTCTGCCAGATCGTTGTTCTATCCTCTTACGGTTTCGGCAACACGCTGCGCAAGATGTCTACATTGGGAGTGATGAAGTGAGCCTCAGCTCGGTAGTACTTGATATCGACTACGCGCGCGAAGCGGAGCGGATCGCCGCCCAGACGCGGCAGGTAATGGCGCGCACGCTGCACAAGCGCGGACTGGTGGTTGCTATTTCTGGCGGCGTCGACAGCGCCGTGTGCGCCGCGCTCGCGGTGCGCGCGCTTGGCGCAGAACGCGTATTCACTCTCATTCTTCCGGAGCGCGACTCGGCGGACTCCAGCGCGGAAAAAGCGCGGGAACTTGCCGACCATCTCGGCGTGCGCGCAGAAACTTTTGATATCGCGCCCGCGCTATCAGCTATTGGCTGTTACGCCGCGCGCGATGAGGCGATACGTCATCTGCTGCCAGAGTATGACGACACTTGGCGCATGAAGATTACCATTGCGGGCGGTACCGACGGACGCATCAATCAATTTCAGCTAATCGCACAGTCGCCCGGCGGGGCGATACATGCAAGACCACTCGGCCTCAACGACTATTTGCAGATCATCGCCGCCACCAGCTTCAAACAACGGCTGCGCAAAACGCTGGAGTACTACCACGCTGATCGCCTCAACTACGCTGTGGTAGGCACACCGAACCGGCTGGAATATGACCAGGGGTTTTTCGTAAAGAACGGTGACGGCTCGGCCGACATCAAACCCATCGCACATCTCTACAAGACGCAGGTATATGGCATGGCTCGTCACCTGGGTCTTCCTGACAGCGTCGCCACGGCGGTGCCGACCACCGATACCTACAGCCTCGCCCAGGGCCAAGATGAGTTTTACTTTGCGCTGCCTTGGCAATCGATGGACCTAGCGCTATGGGCAGTCGAGCACGGGCTTCCTGCCATTGATCTTGCACACGCACTCGACATCGACGAAGAAGCTGCACTCGCAGTTTATGTGGACATTGGCAACAAGCGACGCAGCACGCGCTACCTGCATCTGGCTCCAATTCTGCTGCACAGGCATTGCTTAGCGGACAGCGGGAAGTGACCTCGCCAATCGTGGATGCTACGCCCGTCTATGCAGCCCGTACCGGTGATACGTTGCGTGATCGCGAGCTGGTGCTAGCCGTATGGCAGGGCGCGCTTTCGCAGGGATCGCGATTGCACAGCATGAAGTACGAATGGTTTCATCAGCACTGCCCGGCTGGCCCGACATTGCTGGTACTGATCGATCACCGGCCAACCAATACTTGTGTCGGCACATCCGCTGCAGGGCGGCGGCGTATGTTGTGGCAGGGGCACGAGATTCATGCCGGCGTCATGGCCGACATGGCCATTTCCCGGCAACATAGAACACTGGGCCCGGTACTAACGCTGCAGGGGAAACTGCTAGATTCAGCGGCTGGCAAGTTCGACTTGCTGTATGGCTTTCCGAATGCTAAATCCATCGCCGTAGCTAAACGCGCCGGGTTTCCGATCATTGGTCAGCTGCGCCGATATTCGCGCATCCTTCGACACGGCGAATACTTGATTCGCGTGATGCCGCCGCAAATTGCGCGCCCGATGGGATGGCTATTTGATGTTTTTATGGATGTGCGGCGCTGGCTGCGCTTGCGAATCGGCAAACGGATCATTGTCGATTGGTCACGTAGCGTCGACCCGGGAATGGATCAGCTATGGCAAGAATCGCCGCATGGTAATGGGCTGGTTGCCGTGCGCGACAGCGCGTTTCTCCGCTGGCGCTTTGATGAGTATCCTGGCACGTCAACGCGCTATCTTTATTTAAGGGAGCAACCTGCCGGCCCGCTGCTTGCCTGGTTTGCCTGTCAGACCGAAGGAACCACGCTATATGTTCGCGACTTCTGGTCTCGCGACGCGGCGAAAGGTTTGCCTAGATCACAGATCGAGGCGCTGCTAAGGTCCGCGCGTCTGGATTCCAACGCTTATTCGGCTGTATCAGTCGAATACGCGGCGGCTGCAGAAAAGCTTGTGGGTTGGCTGGCAGCTGGCTTTATCGAACGGGCGATAAGGTCGATCGTGGGCCGCCATTTAAGCGAAGCTTGTGCGCACATATGCGATCTGCATCTCACTGCAGCGGACGAGGACGAATAGTTCAGACCGTGGTTTTGCGTTTTTGCAAAAGCAACCGTTAAACGGCCACAGAAGCAATAGATTAAAAAAATTTGTCCACAGGCTGCCATTTTTCTGAGTGGTGGCGCGACTTTATTCAGAGTGTACCCGATGCATTGATGCTGAGATTGAGCACGCCTTTTGCGCTCGTCATCTGCGTACCGCCAAGACTGACGGAAACCGTTTCAACACCTCCACTCGCTGACAAACTCACGGTATACCCCGTGCTAGGAGCAAGGTCGGTAATGATGTGCCGCGCGGCTACAAAGCCAACCCGATAACTGAAACTGCCCAGAATGGGTATTCCGGCGGCGCTGATGCTGCTGACGACGACGTTATTGCCATCTGCGGCCGCAAGCTGCACTCCGACGATAGCCCCCGCTGTCACCGTGATGGGGCTGGCTGATGCGACCTGACCGGCAGACGACGACATGTCAAACACGGTTAACCATTTTTGGGTTGTAACCACACTCAAAGGGCGAACTCTGACCTGCCAGAACTTTGCTGGGTTCTGATCAGAATAGAGAGTGACTGCCGCCGCATTGGCAGAACGCGGCAGAACTGTTGTCATGGCGCCAGCGTATTGATTGTTGTATGTCACGTCGAACCGCAACATTCCTCCGGATATCGTGGTTAGAACAGGATTGGCGGGGAAATTCCACGCCATGAATTCGTCGTAGCTCGCGCTGCCTATTGTGGTTCGATCGTATACAACGAAGCGGCTTGGCCTTACGTAAACGATCTGTCGGGACCAATCGGCAACGGCCGGACCCACCGCGAATTTTCGATACATATCGCCGAGATACGTTGCGAGCACGTAAACGTGATCATTAGTGTCTTCGTATGCAGCTACCTTGGTACGAACCCCGTCGCCTTCCGTGGTGTAAGGACCCTGACCAAATGGTTCTACCAAAGCCGCGCCATTCATATGGCGGACATAGAAAATATTGTACGGGCGTCGATTGCCCAGGGCGCCATTGTTTGGGCTGAAGTTTCCGTAATTGTCGCTGTAGACATCATTTTCCGCGGCAGTCCCCTGCGGATTGTGGACAGCCCAACCCGTTGCATTGACCAACAATGGTGTTTTGCCGCGAACCAGAGCAAGACTGCCCTCGTCGAAATATTGCTCACCTTGCTCTGGGTTGTTGGTATACGGGCCAGCACGGAAAGACATCCAACTGGCGCCCGTCGTCCAGTTGGAGCGAGCGGCAACTGCGCCCATGCCAGTGGCAAAATATGAAAGCGGCAGCGTATTGATTGGTGCCAGGGGCGCGCCAGGTGTCACCTCAAGAAAAACCATCCAGGGATCGCCCTGATCGTAGTTTACGGTTGCTGCGCCCACCGCAGAGAGATATTGATTTACAACGTTGACCTGATCTGACTTCCAGTAAGCAATTTCTCCCAACACTTCCTGGAACATACTCGTCGGCGTCGTTCCTGGCGGCTGTGGGGTCGTGTTGGAATGATTGGTATCACGGTCATCGAAATAGGCAAGCGATGGCCAGGTAAAGTGCATTGCGTAATTTGCGCTGTCCAGCGGGTAATTATACGGAGCGGTGGCGTGAACCAGATCCTGGCCAGTCGCCGTTTTCACTTCACGCACTGGCAGACTCATATTGAGAATGGCCGTAGAGGCATAATTAGCAAAGCCTTCCGGCCAGCCTCCGCCAGCAAGATGCGCGGCGTAATATGGCTGCACTTTCAACGCGAATTGGTTGTTAATCCAGTCAGCCCAGAGTGCCGGGCCGCTGGGATTTTCATCATAGGTCGCCAGTGCGATCGCGGCCTTGGCGTGGAAGTATCCCGCGTAATAATTGCTTTGCGGATGGACATATTCGAAATACGAACACCCTCCGGGCAGTTCGAATGAGGTGATCCATGCATTGGCAGTCGTATATATCTGAGCCCGCTGCGCGGTGGTCAGCAGCTCGTAAAGCCAGTCATAGCCCAGGCCGAAGCCGACGCCGTAGTTGCGCATAACATAGCCATCGTCCGTACACGGGTCTTCCCCAAGATTATTGCTGGATGTAAAAGGCGTGGACATCTTTAGGAGAATATCCACAGCCTTGGCGCCGTAAGGTGCGGCTGCGGAAGGATTGCTCGTTTTCAGCATCTGGTAGCACATCGCCTCGTTCAGCAATGCGGGCAGATAGGTATTGCCCTCATAACCCTGCCCGAGATTCGGCAAGTCCGGATACAACGTGCCGGTAGGGTACTCAACCGTGCCGCCGATGAAGGAATCGCACGTCGTTTTGAGCGATTGCCACTGTGCAGAGTTGGCGGCAGCTCGTGCACGCAGCGTACTCAACGTCGTTGAGTCGAGAATTAATCGAGGATGTGCCGCCAGGCTTGGCGTCGCCGCTAACGACAGGTTCGTGGCAACGGAGCCTTGAGGCGCCGCTTCTCTTGCGTTGCTCTGAAGGCTAGGCTCGGAGTAATTGACAACTTTCTTTGGGGTGCTCGTTACGGTGCCATCGGATTGCGCGCAGGCCTGCAGGGAAAAAATCATCAGGAACAGGGCCAGTAGCGCTGTCACAGGCCGTGGGCTAAAGCGCCTAAGGTCACGCATTCCTGTCGAGCCGCTTTGCCAGATCCCCGCACTATGCCGGCGTGTCGAGTGATCTAAGCCCGCGCCGACGCGCAGCGATGGAGGAGAGTCAGATCGTGCCAGCTTCTCCCGGAACCCGCCGGATATTTCCTGGTATGGCATGGAGACTCCAAAAGCTTGATTGGCATCGACACGTGTTCGTTCGACTCTGAGCTTGAACAATCCCCAGTACCCGTTGGCATACTGCTAGCCCGACATCTTAGGAGCGTTTCGGCGCCAATACGGCACCATAACCATGACACTAGCCCGAAGACCATGCGCTTAACGTGCGCCACGTCCGAATAGTACGACCTCCACCGTTTGAATAAGGATTAGAAGGTCAAACATCAGATTGTGATTTTTTACGTAGTAAAGATCGTACTTAAGCTTTTCTACGGCATCGGCTTCAGAGGCGCCATACGGATATCGCAGCTGTGCCCATCCAGCCAAGCCCGGCTTCAGGCAGTGCCGCAAATCGTAGTACTGAATCTTTTTACCCAAATCGACAACGAACTGCGGCCGTTCCGGCCGTGGGCCAATAAAGCTCATTTCCCCCTTCAAAACGTTCCAGAGTTGGGGTAACTCATCGAGTCGAACCTTTCGAATAAAACGACCAACCCGTGTGACGCGATCGTCATTCTTGTTGGCCCAGCGCGCCACGCCATCCAGTTCAGCATCCGTGCGCATGCTGCGAAACTTGATCAGGCTGAAGGTTTTGCCCTGCGCACCGACCCGTTCCTGGCGATAAAGAATGGGTTGATCTTTGCCTGATTCGAGTCGAACCGCCAGCGCCACCATCAGCATCATGGGCCAAGTCAGCGCAAGCACAAGCACGGCGATGAACAAATCGAAACAGCGTTTGCTCAGCCGTCGCAAAGGCGTCGCATCAAATCCTCCGGAGAAAACCAACCAAGAGGGATCGGTCAGCGACAACTGGACACGCCCCGACTCGCGCTCAAAGAAAGTGGCTAGATCGGTGATGTCCACGCCGAGCTGCCGGCACTCAAGCAGGTCCTCCATCGGCAATCCACCACGCCGTTCGTCCACACCCACCACAATCTCGTCGATACGCTCGCGTTGAACCCAGGCCGACAGGGACGTTTCAACGGATATCAGATACTGCGCAGGTACTGAAATCACCTCACCTGGACGCGGTAGGAAACCGATCAGAGTAAACCCGCGCCGGTCAGATTGTCTGCGCATTCGGTTATGAATCTGCTCCGCACGCTTGCCTGCTCCGAGAACTATCACCCGACGTTGAAATACCTTGTTTTCCAACAGACGCAAAAATGCCGCGCGGAATGCCGTAACGGCTATGAAGGACAGCACCAGAGCAATGCCCATTACGCCGCGGCCTACATAAGCCTGCGGCACCAGATAATAGAGCACGAACAGGCCGAGGCCTCCCAGCAAAAAGCCAACCGCCTGTCTGGCTAACAGGCCAAACCAGCTGGTGCGCATGTGCGACTGATACTGGCCCAGCGCTACCATGCCCATAAGCATCACCGCAGCAAACGCCAGCGAGCGCTCGGGCAAATGATGGGAGACTTCTGCCAAGTCCGCTGGATGACCAACATACCGCAGCCGCATGGCCACATTGAGCGATGCAGCCAGCAAAAGGAACTCGACGGTAACCAGCAACAATAGCCAACGATTTGCCTGCCTACGCAAAAAACGGAACATACCAACCCCCTGTTACCAAACGGCCCCCTTTTCTCTTTACGGACGAAATATTCAGCGCTCGATGAATAGCCATACGAGCGCCGGGGCCGATGAGTACTACACTAAAAATATGACAAATACAATATCTGCCCATCACATTTTGTGGCAAAGTCGGACGTCCAAAACCGGCTAATGGCCGCGTGAAGCGACGCAGCGCCCAACTTTCGGCGCTTTGGTCTGATAACGGGAATGGCGTAGAGAGCCGAAAAAAAGCCCGCCGATTGGCGGGCTTTTGGTCATGAGGCCAACGAACGGTATGAGCTCAGAGAATGTAGACGAACATGAAAAGGCCGAGCCAGACCACGTCGACGAAATGCCAGTACCAGGCCACCGCTTCGAAGCCGAAGTGGTGCTCTTTGTTGAAGTGACCCTTCAGCACGCGGAACCAGATCACCGCCAGCATGATCGTACCCAGCGTGACGTGCAGGCCGTGGAAGCCGGTCAGCAGGAAGAACGTCGAGCCGTATACGCCGCTGTGCAGGGTCAGGTTGAGTTCGCGGTACGCCTCGATGTATTCGTGCGCCTGGAAATTCAAGAACAGCGCGCCCAGCAGAACGGTCAGGCCCAGAAACACCAGAATCTTGCCACGATGCCCGGCACGCAGCGCATGATGAGCAATCGTTACGGTGACGCTGGACGACAACAGGATCAGCGTATTGAGCAGCGGAAGGCCCCAGGCCGGCACGGTGCGAAACGCGCCGCCGATATGCTGCGGGCCGTTGCCCGCGTTGGAACCCCACGAGGCCGCGTAGTCGCTCCACAGGAACTCGTGCGTCAGCACGCCATGGCCTTCACCGCCCAGCCACGGCAGCGAGAACATGCGGATGTAGAACAGCGCGCCGAAAAAGGCGGCGAAGAACATCACCTCGGAAAAGATGAACCACATCATGCCCATGCGGAACGAGGTGTCGACCTGATGGTTGTAGCTGCCCGCCTGCGATTCGTTGATCACCGAGCGGAACCAGCCGAAGAACATGCCCAGCACGCCGACCACGCCGACGATCAAGACCGTCTTGCCGAAGCCGGAATCGCCCGGCGGCGCATTGAGCCAGTGCGCGGCACCGAACATGGTGGTGAACATGACCACCGCGGCCACGAAAGGCCAGTAGCTCTTGTTCGGAATGAAATACGCGTCGTGCGACTGACCCATGGTTGAAACCCCGTGGACTTCTCTTGATGACTTTACCCCGCGTGGTAGCGCAGGGAACTGCAAACGGATCGGCCGCTGTCGACGACCGAGGATAACTTGCCACTGCGACGATATGGCTACTTCATCAGCACGATCTGGATAAAGGACAGCAAAAAAACGCCACCACGACCGACACCAGAATGGTCACCGTGCGCCGCACGCCTTTACGGCGCTTTTCGATCTCGTCACGGGTGAGCACGGGCGTCATGTATGGCGGCTTGCCTATCAATCGTTCACGTGGCCGTGCGCGAGATCTTCATCGCGAATCACCGGCGGCACGTCGAAGGTGTGGAAAGGCGCCGGCGACGGCACCGTCCACTCCAGACC
>CAIKJM010000180.1 GCA_903827735.1 uncultured Rhodanobacter sp.
CCAAGACGGTTACCGACAGCACCGATGTGCGTCTGGAAGCTGGCTACCGCTATGACTTCGACGACAGCACCAGCAGCAACCCTGCTTTTGCTGCCACCGGCAACAACACCAACCGTAATGGTTACGGCGACGCGTTCCTGGGTCTGAGCATCGTCTCGCGCTTCGGCGCTCCGCCGGCGGCTCCTGCTCCGGCCGTTGCTCCGGCTCCGGCTCCGGCTGACTGCTCCACGATGGACAGCGACCATGACGGCGTGAACGATTGCGACGACAAGTGCCCGAACACCCCGGCCGGTACGATCGTTGGACCTGACGGTTGCCCGCAGAAGGTTGTTATCGACCTGCGCGGTGTGAACTTCAAGTTCGACTTCCCGAAGAAGGGTCACGTGAAGGCGAGCGAAATCGGCAAGGCTCTTGCTGTTCCGACCGCTGACTCGCTGGCTGTGCTGAACCAGGCTGTCGACACCCTGCAGCGTTACCCGCAGGTGCATGTGACCGTTGCTGGCTACACCGACAGCAAGGGTACCGATGCTTACAACCAGAGCCTGTCCGAGCGTCGTGCGCAGATTGTGTATGACTATCTGACCAGCCATGGTATCGACGCCAGCCGCCTGGACGGTCCGATCGGTCACGGCAAGAACGATCCGATCGGCGACAACGCCACGGATGCCGGTCGCGCTCAGAACCGTCGTACCGAACTGCAGGTCAAGCAGTAATAGACCGCAGCAAGTGAATAAAAAACCCGGCTTCGGCCGGGTTTTTTTATGGGCGTTCGCCGGAGTATTCCGCATAGCCATCCATCGTCACGGCAATACCGTGGTATTTAACTTGTCGCGCGGCAGCCATCGTCGATACGCTACGTCGATGCATCGCCCCAATTCTCGCTCGACGCGAACAAACATAGTCGCCAAAGCCAAAGCCCCACGGTTCGGTCTGGCTCGGATATTGTCCAAAATGGGCATTTGTTCGCGAACTCAGGCCGAACATTGGATACGCGAGGGGCGGGTAAGTATCGGCGGTCGCCTGGAGCGCGATCCGCAGTTTCCCACCTCGATGGATCAAGCCGAGATTGCGGTTGATGGCATCAACGTCCGAGCCGCTGCGCACGTGTATGTGATGTTCAACAAGCCGCGCGGATTAGTCGTCAGCGCCGCGGATGAAAAGGGTCGGGACACCGTCTACACGGCGCTAGCTGCTGCGGGCTTGCCGTGGTTAGGACCGGTAGGGCGCCTGGACAAGGCGAGCGAGGGCCTGCTGTTGCTCAGCAACGACACGGCCTGGGCATCAGGGATCACCGATCCGGTGACTCATCTGGACAAGACGTATCACGTCCAGGTAGCCGGGCAGCCGGACGATGAGACGCTGGCGAAAATACTGGCGGGCGTCAATGAGTCAGGCGATGTGCTGAAAGCAAAACACGCCATCCTGCTTCGATCTGGTGAAAAGAACGCATGGCTCGAGGTTGTGCTGGACGAGGGGCGGAACCGACACATTCGCCGCCTGCTCGCCGCATTGGGATTTGACGTGCTGCGCCTTATTCGCGTCGCCATAGGCCGGCTTCCACTCGGCGAACTGGCCAAAGGTCAGTGGCGCGAACTCACCGCCGAAGAAGTGAGTGCGCTTGATAGCCGTCGATAGTTGCCTGGCAAAGGCTATGTGCCGATCACGCCGAGCTGTTTGCCCACCTGGGTAAACGCGGCAATGGCTTTGTCCAGATGCTCACGCGTATGCGCCGCGCTCATCTGCGTGCGTATCCGCGCCTTGCCCTGTGGCACCACAGGAAAAAAAAAGCCGGTGACGTAAATGCCTTGTTCGAGCAAGGCGGAGGCCATGGCCTGGGCCTTGGGCGCGTCGTAAATCATCACCGGTACGATCGGGTGCACGCCCGGGCGAATGTCGAACCCCGCCGCCGTCATCTGTTCGCGGAAGTAGCGCGTGTTGTCCTGCACTTTTTTGCGCAGGTCGCCAGCGGAAGCCAGCATGTCGAATACCTTGATACCCGCGGCAACCACGTGGGGCGGCAGCGAATTGGAGAAAAGATAGGGGCGCGAACGCTGGCGCAACATCTCGATCACTTCCTTACGGCCGGTGGTGAACCCACCTAGCGCGCCGCCGAGCGCCTTGCCCAGCGTGCCGGTGAAGATATCGATCTTGTCCATGACGCCGTGTACTTCGGCTGCGCCGCGACCATGTTCGCCAAGAAACCCCGTGCAGTGGCATTCGTCGATGTGGACCAGCGCGTTGTACTTCTTCGCCAGTGCGGTGATCTGGTCCAGCGGTGCGATAAAGCCGTCCATGGAAAAGGCGCCGTCGCTGGTGATCAGCTTGGTGCGCGCGCCGGCGGCGTCGGCGGCCTGCAGCTGCGCTTCCAGATCGGCCATGTCGCAGTTGCCGTAGCGAAAGCGCTTGGCCTTGCACAGGCGGATGCCGTCGATGATCGAGGCGTGGTTGAGCGCGTCGGAAATGATCGCGTCTTCTTCGCCGAACAGCGGTTCGAACAGCCCGCCGTTGGCATCGAAGCAGGCCGCATAGAGGATGGTGTCCTCGGTACCGAAGAATTCGGCAATCTTCGCTTCGAGCTGCTTGTGCAGATCCTGCGTGCCGCAGATGAAACGCACCGACGCCATACCGAAGCCGTGCGTATCCAGCGCGTCTTTCGCCGCCTGGATCACGTCGGGATGATCGGCCAGTCCCAGGTAATTATTGGCGCAGAAATTCAGGACCTTGCGGCCGTCGGCCAGGGTGATTTCTGCCGACTGTGGCGAGGTGATGATGCGCTCGGCCTTGAACAGGCCCTGTTCGCGGATGGATTCGAGTTCGCTCTGGTAGCGCGCCTGGCCGGGGTAGCTCATGAGGGGAAATTCCGACGGGAGGAAAGCGCCCATTGTGAGCCTTCGGCGCCAATCAGAAAACCTTGGGCGTCATCTCGTCGCAACACCCCGGCGTATCTTCAGTGCAGGCCGAAGTCGACGCGTGTGGTTGCGCCCTTGTCGTCGATACCTTTGGCATCGAGTTTCGGTGCCAGCACGAACAATCGCTTGTCCGGCACTTTGCCACGCAGCCAGCCGCGCACGGCATCGGCGCGCTGCTGCGCCAAATGGCGCATGGCGTCGGTGTCCGTCGACACGTTGGCCTCCAGCATGCTCTTCATCACCTCCGGTGGCTGGGATTTGGTCAGCCCTATCAGGTCGCGCGGCTTCTTGAACTTGGCGTGCTTGTAGGCTTTGGCCAGATACTTGTTGTAATCGTCTGGGCTCAGCGGTGCGTCGTTGGTCGTAACGGCTGTATCTGTCTTGTCACCTTCATCGTCGCGCTGCTCGGCGCGAACGAGCTGGTCGACGGTGACGCTGCGCAGGCCTTTTTCATCCTTGGAAGGATCCGCGCGGCCCATGATGTCCAGGTTGAGCGAGGGCTTTTCGGTTAGTGCCTTCACGATAAGCGCGAGCTTTTTCTGAGCGTCGGCGCTGAGTTCGGTGCTGCCCGGGGCAAATTCCACATAGCCAAGATCCTGGCCCGAGCTGCCGCTGAATGCCGAGCCCAGCAGCCGGAACGGCGCGGTGACGGCGCGGCCGATCAGGTTGACGAAGGCGTGCCAGACCAGGCCGCCGATGCTGAACTTGGGATCATCCAGCGAGCCGGATACCGGCAGATGGACGTCGATACGGCCCTGTGAATCCTTCAGCAAAGCAACCGCCAGCTTTACCGGCAGGTGGCTAATACCTTTACCCTCGATGCGATCGCCGAAAGTCAGCTGGTCGATGAAGATATGGTTGTCGGCCGATAGCTTTCGCTGATCCAGCCTGTAATGAACGTCGGCATTGAGTCGGCCTTTGGTAATCGGATAGCCGGTGTATTTGCCGGAGTAGGCACTGAGGTTGGTCAGCTCGATGCCCTCCGCTTTGCCGGTGATATCGAGAAATCCCACCGGCGCCAGCGGATTGATCGAGCCTTCGATATCCACCGGCGAGTTGTCGTCGAGTTCACCCTGCAGGCTCAGGTCGGCCGGCGGCCCGGCGTCGGTGCCGAAGCCTCCGATCTTGCCGGTGAGCTGGGTGATATTGGCCGTGTAGTTGGGTTTGATGAAGTTGTCGGTGTAATTGAGCTGGCTGTTCGTCACCGTGATAGCGCTGATATGCACCTGCGGGGCAGGCAGATTGCTCACCGTCGCAGGCGTGGCCGCGCTAGCGGCGGCAGCGGGCGCCGTCTCGGCGCGGGTCACCGATACGGGGGCACTGGCGGGATTAGCCACAACGTCCTGCGTATTCAGCCGTCCATTGGCGTTAATGATCAACCGCGCATAGATCTGATCGAGCGCAAGCAACCCGATGGAAACTTTTGGCGCACCGTCGCCCAGCTGTACGCTGAGGCCGCTAAGCGTGAGCGCCTCCCAACGTACGAAGTCATCGCCGCTGACCTTGTCCTGCACGCGCACGCGGCCTAGCGTCACGACACCGCGATAATCGGTCGTTGATTGATCGCCGCGCTGCGCGTAGTGGACGCGTCCATTGCTCGTCAGCAGTGCGCTGCTCACCTGGACATTGAGCGGCACGCTGCCGTAGTTCTCGAACGGTGCCAGGTTGAGCCGCGTGGTCTTGATCTGCAGCTGCGCTTCCAGCGGCTGCGGCGTCACCTTACCGCTGATCTGATAGCTGCCGTTCTTGCCGATAGAGCCGGAGGTGTCGATCTTCAAAGGCTGCCGCATATCGTCCGAGAGACCATCGGCCTTCAGGCTGATCTTGCTGAGCTTTAAGGTCTGCGGCTTGCCGAGCGCCTTTTGATCGGTCAGCGCCACGGCACCGTCATCAAGCAAAAAGTGATCGATATGCCATTGCCAAACGCTGGCTGGAGACGTTCCTTTGGATGCCTTGGATTTTTTATGGGAATCCGCAGCGGATGACGGTGGCGTTGATGCTGAGGGCGCCGCGGTTGAAGAAGCGAGCTCGGCCAGATCGATGTTGCCGTTGGCTAGTCGCTGGGCATCAACCGTCAAACCTTTAATTGCAACCGTAGCAAGCTTCGCTTCTTGTTTGATCAGGTCAAACTGGTCGAGATCGAGCTGCAGGCTCTTCCACTGCACGCCCGAATCCTTGTGCTTTTTCGAAAGCAGCGCGCCATCGCTCAGCGTAATCTGCGTGCCGTTGAGCTGCGCATTGAAGGGACCATGCCACTGCGCTTGCAGCTGTCCGTGGGCGGCAAGTTTGCCGCTGAGGTTTGCAGCAAGCGTGGGGTCACTAATAGCTTGCAGCGGCGCAATGTTCACGCCATCCAGGCTGACGTTGCCGCGAAACTGGCTGGCGGCAATATTGACCGAGCCTTTCGCTTTCAGGTTGCCGCCATCGAGCTGGGCAGTCATATCAAGCGCAGCCGCTGGCGCTGGTACCGTCGCCAATTGGCTGATGCTGCCGCGCAGATTGTCCAGACTCAGCTGCGTCGGTGCGGGCCCGGTTTTATCGACGTAAAGCAGATGGCCGCCGACGATATCCAGCTGAGCAATACGCACGGCGGTCTTTGCACCTTCGGTAGGTTTGCCGTCACCGAGCAGCGGATCGAAGTTGCTGCGGCCTCCGATCAAGCTGATGTAGCGCAACTCGGGATGATCCAGGCGCAGCGTGCCGAATGTGTAGCGTGAGATCAGCGGCTGTACGTCGGTCAGTTGTGCCTGGGCTCGTTGAAGGCTGAGCAGCGGCGTCGAGTCTTTGCCGGTCACCGCCAGCTGGTCCAACTGCAGCGCGCCGGTGAGGCTCAGACGAGGTGTTTTTGAGTCGGCGATGAAATGCAGATCCAGTTCCCCGGAGAGCTGCCCCTTTGCCACCGATAGTGGCATCGCCGGTACGTAACCGAGGTAGCGGGGGAGGTCGAGATGATCGAGATGAAAATGCATCACCGACGCGCGCGTGCTGGCGAACGGCTTGATCTGACCGGCTAGCCTGACGACGCTGCCGTCTACCGTCATCGCCAGCAGCGGCTGTACGAAGATGTCGGTATCGCTGGGCAGACTGGCGATAAAGGGGATGCCCAGTTCGAGCTGGGCCACTTCGTGATGCGCCTTTTGCACACTATCGACGAAAACGATATCGCCTCGATGCACGCTGATGTTGTACAGCGCGAATCGCGCCGGTGAGGTATCGGGCTTAGCTGGGCCACCAGCGAACTTGTCGATCAGATCGGAAAAGTTGAAGTGCTGCGGCCCATCGCGTGAGAGCAGGATGCGCGGTCGATCGAGCTGCAGCTGGTCGAGAATCGGTGCGAAGCGAAACAGCGAACTCCACGACGCGTTGATCACCAGATGATCGACATCGACGAAGCGGCCGTGGCCATCGCGATCGCCGATATGCAAACCGTCCAGCGCAAGCCTCAGCGTGAACGGATTGAGGTGCACCTGCTGCACGGTGACGGGTCGCTGCAGGGTTTGGCTCAATCGACTTTGCAGCTGGCTGCGTATCAGCGGCGGTGCCGCGAAAAAGCCCAGCAGGCCAAACACCACCAATACGATAACGACGGTGCGCAGCGTCTTGCGCGCGCGGTGCGATCGATAGAATTTGCCCACCGGTTCGCGCCAGGCGGAGGGATGTGACCATGGCGGCAGTTTCCATTCCCGCATTCGACCGTTGCTCCCCTGGTTGCGAGTCATCCCGTGTGGCCGATTTGGCAACGTGAGCGTTCCCTATGCTGCGGCTCTCTGACATTCCTGAAACGAGTTTACGCCAGCGGCGGGTTGGCCAGTCGTTAGCCAGTCCACCTTTTCCCGTTGCGTTGAACGTCAAAGCGCAGCGCTTAGTGCCAGGAACACACCACCTTGCCGCAGACGCCCGCGTCCATCAGGTCGAAGCCCTTCTGGAAATCGTCGATGGCGATCTGATGGGTGAGCACCTTCTGCAGCGGAAAGCCGGTCAGGACCATCTGGGTCATTTTGTACCAGGTCTCGTACATGCGGCGGCCGTAGATGCCCTGCAGGGTCAGACCCTTGAAGATCACCTTGTCCCAGTCGATGCCGGCACCGCGCGGCATGATGCCTAGCATGGCGATCTTGCCGCCGTGGTACATGCAGTCGAGCATGTCGCCGAACGCGCGCGGGTTGCCGCTCATCTCCATGCCGACGTCAAAGCCCTCGATATGCAGATCGGCGATGGCGTCCTTGAGCGACTGCTTGGAAACATTGACCACCCGGGTCGCCCCCATGTCGGCGGCCAGCTTGAGGCGGTAATCGTTGACGTCGGTCACCACCACATTGCGCGCGCCCACGTGCTTGGCGATACCGGCGGCAATGATACCGATCGGGCCGGCGCCGGTAATCAGCACGTCTTCGCCGATCAGGTCGAACTCCAGCGCGCAGTGCGCGGCGTTGCCGTAAGGATCGAAGAACGCCGCCAGTTCGGACGGAATCTGATCGGGAATTGGCCACAGGTTGGACGCCGGCATGGCCATGTATTCGGCGAACGCGCCGTTGCGATTTACGCCGATGCCGACGGTGTTCGGGCAAAGGTGCGTGCGGCCGCCGCGGCAGTTGCGGCAGTGACCGCAAACGATATGACCTTCAGCGGACACGCGGTCGCCAATCTTGTAGCCGGTCACACCCGGGCCCATTTCGACGATGCGGCCGACAAACTCATGGCCGATGGTCAGGCCGGGGTTGATGGTCCGCTGCGACCACTCGTCCCACTTGTAGATGTGCAGATCGGTGCCGCAGATCGCGGTCTTCTCCATCTTGATCAGCACTTCGTTCGGGCCAATCTGCGGAATCGGCACCTCTTCCATCCAGATACCCTGCTCGGGCTTGCGCTTGACCAGGGCTTTCATTGTCTGCTGCTGCATGGGATATCCGGGGACGAGTGGATGAAATTGATCATTATAGATCGCCTCGACCCTCCGGCGCCCTGACGCGCTGCGTCATGGGCGATACGACCCGGCGAGGATTCAGATATCCAGCCGGTCGTAGCTGCGTTTGAATACGATGGGCTGTCTTGCCGTTGGCGTCGTCCACTGCTCGGTCACGGTCAAATGATGGCCATCGGCCGATTTCACCCAAAACTCGTCCAGGTGCGTGCCGCCATCGAACTGCATGCTGATCGACAGGCCATCGGTGTAGTTTCTCGTTTGCACCACCGCGCTGCCGTTGAGCGACTGCTGCGCGACGCCATCCAGCCTGGCGTTGAGTTGATCGCTGTCGCTCAAGGCGACCTGCATGTGTTTGGCGTCCTGTTGCACGTTGAGGATGGAGTCGTTCGCTAGCAATGGAGGCGGCGTGTCGACGATTGGCGACACGCCGTCGGTGCTGCTGTCTTTGCTCTGGTTGCGATTGCCGCCGTGGCCGTGGCCTCCACCACCGCCCATGCCGCCACCCATACCACCACCACCGCCGTGACCACCGCCGCGACCGCCATGCGAATTCGATGCGCTGCTCGGCGGGGTACTGCTGGTGGAAGCGCTGGCCGGTAGTTGTGCTGCGGCCTCTTCGCGCTTTCGCTCGGCGCGCAGTCGTGCGGCGATCTGGTCGGGGCTATCGCTCTGCTGATCGTTCAAGCGCCAGATGCCGCTGAAATCGGGCAGGGCAGGCGCGGCCGCGGCGGCAACGCCACCGAGGGCGGGCCCGCCAACGGCGATGAACACGAAAAGGAAGCGAGGCAAATTGGGCATGGTCAACGTCGTCGTGATGAGGGTGGTTGCTCAGATAAGCCGGCTGCCGCTGCAGCGCCTCTTCAATCGCTGCGAACCGGTACTTGGACGGCTCCGTCACAAGTTTCGCACCAGCGCCTAACGATGCGTGGTTGCGTAACAGACCTTTACAATGCGTCGATGCCCATCGATCAGCGCCCGCTTGCCATCTTCCTCATGGGCCCCACGGCTTCAGGCAAAACAGCGCTGGCATGCGAACTGAGCGATCAGTTTCCGCTGGACCTGGTTAGTGTCGACTCGGCACTGGTTTATCGCGGCATGAACATCGGCACGGCGAAGCCGGATGCGTCCACGCTGGCGCGCTATCCGCACGCG
>CAIKJM010000181.1 GCA_903827735.1 uncultured Rhodanobacter sp.
CGACTGCATGCCCGGCTTCGGCGAAGGCCGCCTGCGTCGCCTTGCGCGACGGGGGTTATGCCGCTGCTTGTACGCGAGCCGGCAAACAGTGAGCAACTCTAAATTCATTTCTGCCGGCTTTAAGCGCATCTTCAGCTACTGCGCTGTCAATGCGAAGTCGTTATTCAAACGCTTCGAAATCAGTATCAAGACATGAATGCATCGATAACTGCAAAGGCGACGACGCTACCTGCGAAAGTATCGCTTGGCACTGGCGTTCTGATGATTGTGGTCGGTGTTGTTGTGGCCGAGATTGCGCTGAGCGCGTCGCAGCAACAACTGGCGAAGCGAGCCTCCGCGCTGCACGCGAGCGTGGTCGCGATCGGCAAGGATTGCGAGCTGAATCCGCGGGTGCCGCATTGCGCCGATCGTGTGCTGATCCATGCGCGTGATGGCTCGGGTGTTGATCACGACATCGCCCTGGCGGCGGGATCAGGTGCATTGGGCCTGAAGATCGGTGATCCGCTGCTGATCGTGCACCGCGCGGGGCAGACGGATGCGATCGCGAGCGACTCGCTGATCCAGCAGTGGTGCGTGCCGATGATCTTCGGCGTACTCGGCCTGCTGCTGATCGGCTTCGGCATCATGGTTTCGATGAAGGCGCTGCGGCGCTGGCATGATCGACGCTGGCTGCTCGCGCACGGCCAGCGCGTTGTGGCGGGTTCGCTGGAAATCGGACGCATCAGGTCAGTCTCGGACAATCTTCGCAGCGACTGGCCCTACCAGATCGTCGCGCAATGGCGGAATCCAGCCGACGGCGTGATTCATTGTTTTGGCAGCGATCCAATTCTGATCGATCCGAAGCCCTCGATCGCAAATCGAAGCAGCGTCGAAGTTCTAATCGATCCGCAGCGGCCCGATCGCTACTGGATGGACACCCGCTTCTTGCCGCCGGTCCCGCGAATGTTCGTCAGGGATTGAGTTCGCCGTAGAGCCAGGCCTTGGCCTTGACCCAGTCGCGTTCGACTGTGCGGCTCGTCACTTCCAGTGCCTGCGCGGTCTCCTCTTCGGTGTAGCCGGCGAAGAAGCGGCATTCCACCACCTGGGCCAGTCGCGGGTTGAGCTGACCGAGTTTTTGCAGGGCGTCGTCGATATTGACAACCGTGTCGTCCGACATCTGACTGACGGCGCCGACGCGCTCGTCGTCAAGTTCCAGCGCCTGCACACCTTCGCCGCGCTTCAGTGTCAGCCGCGCTCTTGCGGCGTCGACGATGACTTGTCGCATCGCCGCCGCGGCCGCGCGCAAGAAGTGCAGGCGATCGTTCCAGACGCCGCCACGATGCAGCTTCAGGTAGGCCTCGTGGATCAGCGCCGTGGTCTGCAGGGTCGGCGGTGCGCCCACGCGCATGCGCTCTCTATGCGCCAGCCGCTTCAAATCCGAATACAGATGCGTCACTAGCGTCGACGAGGTCGCCGGATCATCGGGCGGAAGCGGGGCGGCAGGATTGTTCTCGTTATCCATCGTCCTTGGTCAGTGTGACGGCGTGCTACGACACAGGCCGTTCCCTGGAGCGGGTCAGCATAAGCGCTGTGTGGGGTTCGTGCCAGCGACGCCGGTTTCATCGTCGATGTCGGGTTTTTTCTTCCAATCACGTTCTTCTGTCTGATCCGAATATTTCGATCTACAGGGAGAGACGGGATGAAACTGAAAATCTGGACGGCTGCGCTGACGACCGCGCTGGCAGCAAGTCAACTGCTCGGCTGCGCCGGCATGAGCCACGCGGATGATGCGGTGGTCGACAACTCGCACTCCTCTCAGGCGCTGGCCGCGTTGCCGCGTCAAACCGGGCCGAAGAAGATCGTGACGATCTACGAATTTCGCTCCAGCGTGCCCGAGGTGCAGGCCGGCGGCGCCACCGACATGTTCACCACCGCGCTGATCAAGTCCGGCGCATTCGCGGTCGCCGAGCGCAGCCGCTTGAGCCAGGGCGTGATGGCGGAGAAGCAGCTCAACGGCTCGGGTGTAGCGACCGGCAGCAGTGCATCAAGCAAGGTCGCGGGCGCCGATTTCATCTTCGAAGGAACGATTTCTGAGGCCAACCAGAGCGGCAGCCAGAATGGCGGCGGCATGAGCTTCGGCGGGCTCAACCTGGGCGGCGGCAACAACAAGGACAGCATCGGCATCGACGTCCGCATCATCGACGCCAGCAGCGGTCTCGTCATCGACTCGGTGGACGTGCGCAAGAGCGTGAGTTCGTCGCAGCTGAGCATGTCGGGCCTGGGTTCGATGATTGGCTCGGTGGCCGGCCATTCGGTCGACGCCAACGTCAACACCGGCCGCCGCGACGGCGTCGACCAGGCCACCCGCGCGTGCATCGAGACCGCGGTCGCGGAACTGGTCAAGCGCTACGGCGCGGAATGAAGGCAGCCGCGCCATGCCTGTGGCTACTGCTGATCGCGCTGACAGCGCCGGCCCGGGCGCAGGTACTCCTGCCGCCCGCGTCGCCGTGGGCGGGCGCAGCGGTGCCTTCGATCAACCTGCTCTATGCCGACTACGGCACGCAGCCGCTGACGGCCTATGTGCGCGCGGACGATGCGGGAACTTGGCTCGGGGCGGCGCAGGTCGTGGGTTGGAACCCGCGCGGTTACCGGCTGGTGCTGTGGCATCACGCCGATCCCTCGCGTCTGCGCGTCTGGGCCGTCGACGGCGATCCGTTCGCGCCGCAGGCCGCGCGTTACGAGCTGGCGCTGTCGCCGGTGCTGCGCTTCGACGGATCGACGCGCCTCGGTCGCGGCTACGGCGCCCTGCTGTCGCCCACGCCCTCGGCGCGGCCACCGCAATTGCTGTTCGAGTGGCGGCCATCGGTCTCGATGGAGCCCGGGCCCGAACCGCTGTTCGTGCGCGTCGACAGCATCGACGCCGACGACTACGGCCCGTCGCCTCTGCTCGGACGTGGCCCGCCGCCGAACCTGATTCCGCCGCAGGACCGCGGCCCCGGTCGCGCGCCGTGAGGCCGTCAGAACCCGCTGAAATCCTTCGCTACCGGAGTCTCAAGATGACCACTCGGTTCGGTTTGAAGTCGCGGCTAGTCCTGGTATCGATACTGCTGTGCCTGGCATCGCTTGTCCCGGTCGTTCGGGCGCAGACGACCTGCACGGGCGATATCGCGACCTGCCAGGGCCAGCCGACGACGATCCCGCAAAACACCCAGCAGAGTGGCTACGGCGCCCCTGCGCCCGCCTATGGCAACAACACCGGATACAGCACGGCCACGCCGGGTTATGGCAGCACCACGCCGTCTTACGGTGCTACGACACCCGCGTACGGAACGTCCGGATACGGCAGCTCTTCGTATGGCAGCTCGACCGGATACGGCAGTTCCGGGTATGGCAACGGAAGCAGCTCGGTACCCGCAGTGCAGGGCGCGCCGGCCAGTTCGCTGGGACAACGCAGCGGCGGTGCGTATGGCTCCTCGAATTCGGGTTACGGACAGCAGCCATCCTCCTATGGTGCTGCGACCGGCGCCGGCGCCTATCAGGCAGCACCGCAGACAGCCGCTGGCCCCTGCAAGGCTCGACTGCTCGACGATCGCAGCACCATCGCGCTGGTTGATAGCGGCGGCGATCGCAAGCACATCGCGCTCGGCCAGGACCATGTGCAGCAGCTGTTCAATTCGCCCGATGGTGCCTGGACCGTGGCCATCTTCAAGGTGCGCGGCAGGCCGCAGTACGGCGCGCTGGTCATCGACCTCAACGGCTGCGCGCAGAGCGGCGCTGCCGACCTCGCCGACGCCGCCGACACCGCGCTGTTCAACGGCAACGACGTTGCGCTGACGCTGAAAGGCGGCGCCAGCCAAAGCCTGGCCCTGAAGCCTGTTCAACCCTGAAACGCGGCGCCTGCGCCGTTCACATTCCCGTTTAGAAAGTCTGGAGAAATCATCATGAGCCACACGATCAACTCGCCGCGTCTAGCCAACCACTTTTACCGTCGCATCGCCGGCACTGTTCTGCTGTCGGCCGTAGCGGCGCTGATCCTGCCCAATAGCGGTAGCGGCTGGTTTGCCGCAGCAAGCGCCGACGACATCTCGCAATTACCGGCCGCGCCCGGCGCCAAGTTCAGCGCCAACGTCGACGGCAAACCCTTCGTCGCAACCTGGGTCGGCACCACGTACACCACGATCAAGGGTCAGGAGACGTTGAATGTCACCGGCCACATCGGCACTGGGATCGATAGCCAGTTCATCAACTGCAACATCGTCGAACCCAAAGTCGGTAGTTACGTATTGGGTGGTCACGCGATGGGCACCAGCTGCTCGTATCACGGCGGCGGCGATGTCTTCAACGGGCACTTCCACTTCGAAAGCGGCAGCATCGAAATCACCGAACTCGATGCCGGCAAGACCGTCAGCGGCACGTTCAGCGGCAGCGGCAAGAACATGTCCGGCAACAAGACGCTCGCCG
>CAIKJM010000182.1 GCA_903827735.1 uncultured Rhodanobacter sp.
CAGTATCATCGGTAATACGTTGACCGCGATGAGTCGTTGTGCCGGTGTGTCGCCTGCGTAGGCAACCGTTCGCAGAATATGCCGGGCACCGTGCATGAGGCAGAAAAACACGGTGAACGCATAAAGCGGCGGCGCCGCGAGCGAGAGGCAGCCAAGCGTCGCCAGCTCAAGCGCTGGTCGCGGCATGCGACGCCCTAGAGTGATGGCTGCAAGCGTTACGCCTGCGAGCCAGGGCCATGCCAGCCACTGCAGGCATCGAGTCATGCGATGAGCGCTCGATGAGCCCATCAGCATGGTGAACAATGATTCGATTTCCGCGGCGTGAAACAGCGCCGGCAGCACGATAATCGCTCCGCCATAAAGCCCTTTGGTGAGCATCGGGACTTTCGGATCCAGGTCACCGGAAAAATGGACGGCAGACACCACTAAAAAAATCAAAAGAAAGGGTGTGGGCGCGGCCAGCCAGAAGAGCACGACCAACCCAGCGACAATGCTGTAACAGACGCCAAAGACGAGCCAGCCGCCGGCGCTGCGCACCCCGTAGAGCTGCGCTGCAAAGACAGGATCCATTGCGCCGTGGGGAACGCCTAAAAGAAGAATGAGGCCGCCGATGCTCAGCAGGCCCGCCGCGTTGTCGACAGGCGGTAGCAGCGGCGCTAGCGCGGCGATGGCTAGCGCCATGATGCAAAACAGCGTGCTCTGTTTGCGCAGCTGCGTGGCCATCACGTCGTTCCGGACGCCGAAGGATGCGTGCGGCCTGCAAAGACCGCGCGTAAGAAAGGCCGTGCAGGTAAAGCGTTGATCATGGCCAGATGATCGACCAGCGTGCCCTTGTCGCTCAGAAACCGAATGATCCGTCCCGGATCGGCGCGCGAGAACAAGTCGACAAACAACTGAGGCCCTAAATCCGGTCGCGCGCGCAGCACCTGTAATAGCAGTCGGTCCATCGTGCGGGTTGGCAGCGGATCCGATCGATGGGGTTTGGGTGCGCCGCCTCGACGAAGCGTGTGGGCCGTTTCGCTTGCCCAGCGCTGGATGCGCTCGAACGCGTAGCCGCTGGCAGGGCGCGCGCCGCCATGCATGATGCCTGCACTGACGAAACTGCCCTTGGACGCCGTTCGACGCGTTCGCCATCCCATCGGCAAGAGCCCGCTCTCGGTTCGATGCACCTCGTAGGACGCGCCGCCGCAGTACTTTTCGACGGCAGACAACTGCCTTGCGGCCAATGCCGCAGCATGGCGTGGCTGCGTGCCGAATACCGTTGTTTCCACCAGCGCGCGCTCCGGCGACATCGGTAGCAGGTAGGTGAATCGCACCTCGTCGTGGCTTGCTGCGGCAAAGTCCATGAGTTGAACAGTCGAGGTGTCGAACGGAGCCGCATCGCAACTGACTTCCTGTCCGCTGAAGGACTGCCACAGCCACACGTCATCAACCGCCGTCGCGGGTGGACGCGTATCGATGACGACGTTTGCGGTTAGCGGACCGCGGGCCGTATCGAGCTGCCAGTGGCTGCCCACGCGCTTCGCCTCGCCGTGAAACGGCGCATCGAGTATCAGCGACACGGCGTTGCTGGCGTCAATGATGCGGCGTGCTTCGGTATAAAAATCTTCCGAGGCGAGCATCTGATAGGGCGTGTGCTGGCAACTCGCGACGACCGATTGTCGCGCGGAGCGCACGGCGAACTGCGACCAGCGATGGCGTATCAACGCATCGAACCGATGCGGCGCGAGCCGCCAGAAGCACCATGTGCGGTCATTGATGTACTGCTTGCGCGACTCGAGGATCATCACGCGACGGCAGGATCCCGGATTCGCCGCCAGGCGCATGCCGAGGCTGAGTCCGGCGCATCCTACGCCGAGGATGATGAGATCCAGATCAGCAGGCATGCCGCTGGTTGAACTTGACGTGTGCGTGCGGCAGGTTTTGCAACAGCCCGTGGAGCGCGGCGTCGTGAGGACGCAGCGGCTGATGGAAGCGCGGCAGCAGCGAGACATTCGCTACAGCGCCCAGGGTAATGGCTACTTTCCGCGTCAGGGTGACGCGCACACGTTCAGACCAATAGTCGCATTCGCGCCGCCGCAGCTCGGTTCCGATTTCGCGATAAATCCTGGCGGCCACAAGGATGCCCGATCGCGCGCGCGACGGCAGATACGCCAGCCCCGCCTCACCGCTTCGGTAGTAGCGATCGGCCATGTCGAGCAGGCTGGTGATGGCCGATCGCAGCATCGGCTGCTGCGCGCGGCCGGGTATCACCAGGGACCGGGGTGCCAAAGGGCCCACCAGTGAGGCGGGCAGATAGCGACGTCCGACGAGCCCGTCAGCGCTGACGTCGCGACAGATATTGGTCAGCTGCATCGCCACGCCGAGGTCGATGGCGTGAGGCAATGCATTGGGGTTCGACGTGTCCAGTGCGGCGCTCATCATCAGGCCTACCGTGCCGGCGACGCTGTAACAGTAGCGCAGTAGCTCTGCCTCGTCCTGGATTTGCACCAGACCTAAATCGCTCTCGACGCCGCGAATCAGCTGCAGTGGAATGGCTGGATCGATCTTGCACTCGCGCATCAATCGAATCATCGAAGCCGTCAGCGGGTCGTTCGATTGGCCGCGCGTCAGCGCCGCCGCCACGTCGGCCAGCGCCTCGCGCGGCGTCGTCGTGATGTCTCCGTCGGCGAGGTCGTCAATGAGGCGGCAAAACCCGTAAAGAATGGTGGCACGTTCAGCGTGTTTCTCGCTCAGCAAGCGACGGGCCCAGTAAAAGCTGCGGCCGTGCCGGGTCAGCGACGCGTTCGCCGAAGCATAGGCCGGATCCGTAGCCTGGTTGGCAGGTAGTGAGTGGATCATGGTGGCTCTCCTCAGGTGCTTTGGACTAGCGTGGGACCGATCAGTGCATCGAGCACTTTGGCTGAACACAGCACGCCGGGCAGGCCGGCACCCGGATGGGTGCCGGCGCCGACGAGATAGAGCTGGCGAATACCTTCGGCACGGTTGTGAAAACGAAACCACGCCGATTGGCGAAACAGCGGCGCGACAGAAAACCCCGCGCCGTGAACGCTGAGATAGTCATCGCGAAAATCCGTTGGGGTCTTTTGGAACTCGGCCGTAATGGTGTCGGCAAGCCCGGGCAGAATCGTTGCGTCCAGTGCCGCAACGATGCGGTCTCGCAGCCTTTGGCCTTCAGTGACCCAGTCGATGTCCGTCTGCAGATTGGGCACCGGGCAAAGGACGTAAAAACTGTCGCAGCCGGCCGGTGCAAAGCAGGGATCGGTCGCGGTGGGGCGATGGACGTACAGCGAAAAATCTGCGGGAAGCGTCTGTCCGGTGAAGATGTCACGCAGCAGCTCGCGATAACGCGCGCCGAGCCAGATCGTGTGATGCGCGACATCCGGATAGGTGCGACGCGTGCCGAAGTACAGAACAAACAGTCCCATCGAATAGCGCGCGGTTTTCAGTTTTAGCCGCGCCGATCGCCCTTGCTGCTTGCCGGCAATCATGCTGCCGTAGAGGTGAGCCGGATCGGCGTCGGATACGACAAGGTCAGCGTCCAGCGCACGGCCGTCCGCTAGTTCCACACCGATGGCTGCGCCGTTTTTCACGCGCACGCGCTGCACCGTGGTGCGCAGTTGAACGTCAACGCCTCGGCGCGCCATAAGCGACCCCAGCGCCTGGGTGATCGCTCCCGTCCCGCCCATGGCGAAGTACACGCCGTGTGTGCGCTCGAGGTAATGAATCAGTCCGTAGATACTGGTTGTATCAAACGGATTGCCGCCGACCAGCAGCGGCTGTATCGAAAACGCCTGTCGCAATTTGGGGCTGGAGAGATACGTGCAGACCATCTGCCAGACGGTGCGATCACAGCGCAGCCGGATCAGGGCGGGAATCTGTCGAAGCATGGTCGCCAGCCGATGAAACGGGCGACCCGAAAGCTGAGTAAATCCCACGTCGAAAATCCGCCGTGAGTGCTCCAGTAGTTTGAGGTAGCCCTGGCTTTCACCCGGGGCTACACGCTCGATCTCGGCCAGCGTTTCTTCCAGCGATCCGCCGTAGTCGAAGTGCTCGCCGTCGGCAAAGTGGAAGCGATACCACGGCTTCAGTGGTACCAGCTTCACATGATCTTCCAGGCGCTCGCCGAAGAGTTCAAAAAGCTCCCGGAAGAGAAACGGCGCGGTGATCACCGTGGGTCCGGCGTCGTGGCGAAAGCCGTCCTGCTCAAACACCTTAGCGCGGCCACCGAGCTGTTCACACCGGTCTAGCAGAGTCACTCGATAGCCCTTCGCGCTTAACCGAAGAGCAGCCGCCATGCCTCCGTACCCAGCGCCGATGACTATGGCGTGCATGGTGCTTCTCCGAATTTCCTGATGCAGCGATGGGCTGACTCTGACGCAGGCAGTGCGGCAGCTGCCGTTAGCGTCAAAACGCATGGCTCACTGCACCGAGCCAGCGGCATCCGATATTTCAATCGGGCGTGTGCGCCATGGAGAACGGCGGAGCATGGCGCTCCGCCGCTTTCTTTCCTGACGCTTTTTCCTGTCACGGAGTCTCAGTACTTTTCTGATTCGGACTTGCGCACCGCAATCAGGAAAATAAATACGCCGAACATGGCCTTGGCCACGATATCGGCGACCGAATAACCCACCTGCACCGCGATCGTTGCGGTACCACCGGTAAAGCCGATCATCGGGAAAATAAACACCACCGGGTAAAAGCACCACGAAATAACGGTCAACCAGCGCGCGGCGCTGACCATGCCGCGGGCGTTCGCCGGCTGTTCGCTGATGGACTTACGCAGGCCAATGAACAGATCAAACACAATGATCAGGAACGGGATCATCGCCAGAACCCACCAAAGCCAGCGTGTGCCACCTTCCGAAGAAACTTCTCCGGGGTAACCAAGCACCACCATCAGCGCCGCCAGCACACCAAGTTTGACGCTCTTGCGAGTGGTTTCTTCCGGCGTCAGGCGCATCACCAGAATCAGCTCCACCAGCAGCAGTGGCACGGTGAGCAGCCAGTCGACGTAGCGATAGGCATCGTTGAAACGCACGCCGGTCGCGGTGACGACATCGCCAGTCACGGCATAAGCCGCTTCCCAGCTGTTGAAGATTCGAAAGTAGTGGTAGCAGGCAATCAGTGTGACCAGGCCCGTAATGGTCACGGCAGTGCGGTAGGCCGGCGCCACCCGGTCACGTGATATGAAAAAGAAAACGGTTGCTGCCCCCATCACGGCGATGGCGAACGAAAAGGCGTTGTAGACCAAGTCGTATTGTCCGACGGTAATTCCCATAGCTAGATCCTCAGGTGGTCGATCTTTATGTGGATGCGACATACTTCATCACTTTGGACAAAGTCTATTCAAACGCCTATTTGTTATCCGATCGGCGTTTCATGTTTAGTCTTTGTTCAAGCGCGGATATAGCCACAGGTGGTTTTGGGTTGCAAGTACGCCTGCAGCAAATAGGCCGAGATTGCCTGTTTAAAGCCTTTCCTTTGACATGTCGATGGTTCGGTGTGGAGCTTTACACTTCTGGATCTGGCGTTTGCATGATTATACAAAACTAGGACATTGTTCGAAAAGAACGCCTATTGGCGCCGTGACAAGGCATTCGCCGAGGCAAGTCGTTTGAATTCAGGCCTCGGCGGACCCAGAATCCAGGTCTGGCGACAAAACCCGCATCAGGCTTTCCATAGCGATGAAA
The DNA here is from genome assembly GCA_903827735.1 of uncultured Rhodanobacter sp. Lineage (GTDB taxonomy): Bacteria > Pseudomonadota > Gammaproteobacteria > Xanthomonadales > Rhodanobacteraceae > Rhodanobacter. The sequence continues at coordinate 5,694 of CAIKJM010000182.1, forward strand.
AACCCAAAAACTTCCGAGCCTGCGCCCAGCGCAGGTTCGTACCGGATCGCATCGGTAGCGACGCTTACGGGTATTCCCGCGCCGACCATCCGGATTTGGGAGCGCCGTTATGGCCTGCTTAGCCCCAACCGCAGCGCAGGCAACCTGCGGCTATACACGCAGGCGGACATCGATCGCCTGATATTGGTGAAGGCAGCCGTTGACGCCGGGCACTCCATCAGCACCGTCGCTGAGTTGAGCGCCGAGCAGCTGCGCGATCGAGCGCAGGACACACCACGTCGCGAGGTAGCAGACAGGGCGGTCCGAGCGACCGTCTATGGCGATGCCCTGGCAGGCGTTCTTTCCGAGGCGTGGAAAAATCGAGCGGATATTCAGGTCACGGCACGCCCGCTGGACGATGCGCTTGCCAAGCCGCCGCGAGCGGATGTGGCCGACGTGACGATTGTTGAAGTTGCGTCTTTGCACGACCTGTCGATCGATGTCCTTCGGCGCCTGAACAAGGCCAGTCGATCGTCGCTGACGCTGGTGATCTACGGCATCGGCGGAAGCAAGAGTCTTGCCGGCATTGATCGCGAGGGCATCATCGCTCTGCCTGCACCCGTCAATGCAGCGCACCTTGCGCGCCTGTGCCTGCTCAATTTTTCAGGGTTCGGCGCAGCACACGAGCCGCCGCGAAGCGCGGCACCCAGGCGCTACGACGATGCGCAGCTGGCGGCGATCAACCAGATGCCTAACGCCGTCGATTGCGAGTGTCCCAATCACCTTTCCGATCTGCTAATACGAATCAATGCATTCGAGCAGTACAACTACCAGTGCGAGGATCGCAACGCCGAAGACGCTTCACTCCACGTGATGATGGCGGAGGCCTCGGTGCGGTGCCGCGAATTGCTGGAACATGCGCTGTCGCGTGCGATCGAGCACGCAGACTTGGAAGATTCGATACCGCAACCGGCGAAAGCGGCAGCCAAACCTGCTGGCAGGAAAAAATAAGCGTCGTGTCGCTGACCAGCGTAGTCGGGAAACTGCTGATCCCGGGCGCCAATGTCATTGGCGACGCGCCGTCATCGCGGATCGCTTGCCAAACCCTCGATGCGGGCGTTTTGGTCTAAACGAGCGTGAAACACCGCTTCAAAGCTGCCCAATCACTCGCTGCACCAGCAAGCTGCTCACAGCCACCGCTACCCACACACCCAGCCCCAGCAGGATGGGCTTGATGCCGCTGGCGGCCATGCGGCGCAGATTGGCTGACAGGCCGATGGCGGTGAGCGCCACGATGATCAGAAATTCGGCGGCGAAATGGATCGACGGCTGGATGGCCAGGGGAATCAGGCCTGCCGTGCGCACGCCGGAGGCCACCAGAAACCACAGGATGAACCAGGGAAAGATCTTGGCGAGGCTGAAGTGGCTGGCGGAGCCCTCTCTCGCGGCATTGCGCTTTTCGCGCGCGGCGACGACAAACGCCAGCACCAGGCAGACGGGAATGATTAGCGTGGCGCGGGTCAGCTTGACGATGGTGGCGAAGTCGCCGGCGGTCTTGCTGTAGCTGTAGCCGGCGGCGACCACCGACGACGTGTCGTTGATCGCGGTACCAGCCCACAGGCCGAAGCCGAGATCCGACAGGTGCATCAGGTGACCGAGCAGCGGAAACAGCAGCACGGCGACCAGGTTGAACAGGAAGATCGTCGAGATGGCGAAGGCGGTGTCGTGATCTTCCGGGCGGATGATCGGGGTGACGGCGGCAATCGCCGAGCCGCCGCAGATCGCGGTTCCCACACCGATCAGAATCTTCAGCTTGTCGTGCACGCCCAGCCAGCGGCCTAGCAGCCATGCCGCAAGAAACGCCACCGTCATCGTCACCAGCGTGACGGAGAGCGACTGCAAGCCGGTCTTCGCCACCTGGCTCAGGCTCAGGCCGAAACCCAGCGCGATGATCGACCACTGCAGCACGTACTTGCCGGCAAAGGCGATGCCTGGCCGAAAGTGCTCGCCCGGCGAGGCCAGATTGCCGACGACTATGCCCAGCACGATGCCGATGACCGGGCCACCAACCAGCGGCAGCAGGTGCCCCAGCCAGAGCGCCACCAGCGCGATGCCGACCGCCAGGGCGAGGCCGGAGGCAATCGAATGCTGCTGTGTGGGCTGGATGTGGATGACCTGGGCGTTCATGGCGTGTGTCCTTGGGATGCGCCATTGTCCTCGCCGCCATCCATCAGGAAAACTTGGAATATCTGATGGAAGCGATAAGATCGACTGATGATCAATATCAGCCCGCGCCAGCTCGAGGTGTTTGTGCAGATCGCTCTGCACGGCAGCGTGCGTGCGGCGGCGGAGCGCCTGCACCTGACCCAGCCGGCCGCCAGCATGGCGCTGGCGGAAATGGAGCGTCAGCTCGATGCGCCGGTGTTTGCGCGCGAGCGCGGTCGTCTGCGACTGAATGCGCGCGGCCGCGAGCTGCTGCCGCTGGCGCAGGAGCTGCTGGAGCGCCACGCCGAGTTCGGCCGTCGCGGCAGCGAAGGGGCGGTGGCTCTGGCCGGCGAGCTGCGCATCGGTGCCAGCAAGCCCGTAGGCAACTACCGCGTCGGCGAACTGCTGGGCGCCTTTGTGCGCAGCCATGCGCAGGTGGCGATACGGCTGCGCGTGGCGAATACCGAAACCATCGCCGCGGGCGTGCTCGATCACAGTCTCGATGTCGGCTGTGTCGAAGGCCCGGTGACGCATCCTCTGCTGGAGGTGCGGCCATGGCGCGATGACGTGCTGGTGGTATGCGCGCCGCCGGATCATCCGCTGGCGCGCAAGCGCGGCCTGAAGCCGGCGGATTTTTTCGGCGCGCGCTGGGTCATGCGCGAGCCGGGCTCGGCCACGCGCACGATCAGCGAACGCGTGATGGCGCAGCTGCCGCCCGGAGAAACG
>CAIKJM010000183.1 GCA_903827735.1 uncultured Rhodanobacter sp.
CGATGCTGGCCTTTTTTCTTGGTTCGGCGTAGCAAAGGCTCCTCGCTCAGAACGGCATCTTCAGCGTGAAGTCGACCGCCAGCAGTTGCTTGCGGAAAACCTGCTGGATGCGCTTTAGCGCCAGCGCATCGTCGGCTTCGAAGCGCAATACCAGCACCGGCGTGGTGTTGGACGCGCGTACCAGCCCCCACCCATCGGGCCAGTCCGCCCGCAGACCGTCGATGGTGATCAGCGTGGCGTCGCCAAAGCTGGCCTGCTGACGAAACTTATCCATGAAGGTGTAGTGCTCGCCCTCGGCCAGCTCGATCTTCAACTCGGGCGTGGAGACGCTCTTGGGCAGCGTGGCGAAAATCTCTTCCGGCGTGCGCCCCTGCATGTCGCCACCGAGAATTTCCATCAGCCGTGCGGCAGCGTAGATGCCGTCGTCGAAGCCGTACCAGCGCTCCTTGAAGAAAAAGTGGCCGCTCATCTCACCGGCCAGCTCCGCACCGGTTTCGCGCATTTTCGACTTGATCAGCGAGTGGCCCGTGCGCCACATCAGCGGGCTGCCGCCGGCGTCGAGAACCTGACCCTTCAGATGGCCGGTGCATTTGACGTCGTAGATCACGGTAGCACCGGGCTGACGCGACAGGACATCGCGCGCGAACAGCATCAGCAGGCGATCGGGAAAGATGATTTCACCCGAACGCGTGACCACGCCCAGGCGATCGCCGTCGCCGTCGAAGGCAATACCCAGATCCGCACCGGTGCTTTTGACCGAGACGATCAGGTCTTCCAGGTTGTGCGGATCGGACGGATCAGGATGATGATTCGGGAACGTGCCATCGACATCGCAATACAGCGGAATCACCTCGCAGCCGACGCCTTCCAGCACCTGCGGCGCCAGCGCTCCGGGAATCCCGTTGCCGCAGTCGATCACGATCTTGAGCGCGCGCTCGGCTTGCACGTCACCGACAATTTTTTCGATGTAATCGGACGCCACATCGACCTGGCGCAGCGCGCCCTGGCCGTCACTTTTCAGCGCGCCAGTGGCGATGCGCTGGTAAAGATCCTGGATCGCCGCCTCGGCAAGGGTCTCGCCACCGACCACGATCTTGAAGCCGTTGTAGTCCGGCGGATTGTGGCTGCCGGTTACCGCGACACCGCAGCCGGTGTTGTAGCGGAAAGCCGCGAAATAGACTACCGGCGTCGGGACCGCGCCAAGGTCGATCACATCGATACCGGCCGCGCGCAAGCCGTCGGACAGCGCGCCCGCTAGCTCGGGTCCCGACAAACGGCCGTCACGACCGACCACGATTTCACGAAGGCCTTGCTCGCTCATCAGCGTGCCGATCGACTGACCGAGCGCGTGGGCGACTTCCGCATTCAACGTTTTCCCCACCACGCCGCGCACGTCGTAAGCCCGAAAAATGCTGGGATCGAGCTTGATCGCCGGCGCGCTGGGCAGCGCGGGCGAAGGAGCTGCCGCAGCAGCGCTAACCGACGGACTGATCCGCTCGATTCTTTCAGGCACAGCGACATCCTCGGGTTCATCGATCAGTGGCGCAGCGGGCCGCAGGCGCATGCGAAGCAGGTAGAAAGCGCCGCCGATGCCGAGCAGAGCAAGCAGTGCCGCCAGTGGCCAGACATGCGGCAGCACGATAAAGGCGTCGGGCAGAGCAGCGTTGACGCTGAACGCGCTGCCGGACACCGGCTTGGCCGCCACCTCGGCCACTGCCGAGGCCGCGCCGTGGGTCGTCAGGCTCAACTCGCCGTGCTCGTCGTCCTGACGCAGCTCCAGCCGACCACCGGCCGGCGACACCGAATCGAACAGCTGCTGCAGCGGCGCAAAGGGCAGCTCGACCCATACCCAGGCGGCCGGATTCTGCGGCGCTCCAAGTGGCGTGATCAGGGTGAGATGCCGATCACCGTTGCCGACAGACACGCTTTGCACCGGCGTCGGGCCATCCGCACCTTTGGCAGCCATCAGCTGTGCCGCCTTGGCATAGCCGAAGTCGTGGTAATTCGCGCGCAGCACCTCGCTGAGATCGCCGCTGTAAATCTCAAGTTTGTTCGACTGCGGCAGCTGCCGCTTCAGCGCTTCCACCGTTTTTGCAGGATCGGCCATCGCGGTGGCGGGATCGATGGTGTGGACAGCCTTTTGTACCTTAAAACATAAGTCGCCAATTTCATTTC
>CAIKJM010000184.1 GCA_903827735.1 uncultured Rhodanobacter sp.
GTCCAGACCGAGCGCCCTGGCGAGCGGCATTCCGACCGCCGCGAAGCGTAATGAGATGAACGCAAAGATCAACGTAACGAGGCATACGGTCCCTGGTTCCAGAGGTTCTTCGAGGCAACGAGCGGCGAATCGACCCGGTTTCTGTCAAAAACGCGGCGGCCAATGATGCCACAAGCATCGAAGCGCAAGATTCGTCGCCCTCATCCGGACCGCGACCCAAAGCCGGACGAACCAGCTCGGCCCTGGTCCATACCTATGCTGCAGTGCTGCGACGCCAAAATGGCGAATGGGTTACGCTTCGGCGGATGTAACTTGTCCCAACGTCGTTTTGCACAGGGGATGCCGCGGCAGCGCCGGGGCCAGAACCACGTACTTCGAATCACGCACGGAAACTCCATGGCACTTCAGAATCCGCCCGTTTCGCAAAACCGCTCCTTCAGCGCCGTCTTCTTGATTGAAATGTGGGAGCGCTTCGGCTTCTACGGCATGCAGGTGCTGATGGTCACCTTCCTGATGAAGAAGCTCGGCTTCGTCGACACCAAGGCCAACCTGGTCTGGGGTGCGGCGGCCGCGTTGATCTACGCCACTCCCGCCATCGGCGGCTGGGTCGGCGACAAGCTGCTGGGCACACGGCGCACCATGCTGATCGGTGCCACCGTGCTGGCACTGGGCTACGCCATGCTATGGATTCCCACCAACAATCCGTACATGGTGTACTGCGCGCTGGGTGTCATCGTTGTCGGCAACGGCTTCTTCAAGCCAAATGCGGGCAACCTGGTCCGCAAGATCTACGAGGGTGACGAAACCCGCATCGATAGCGCCTTCACGATCTACTACATGGCAGTGAACATCGGCTCGATGATTTCGATGACGCTGACGCCGTGGATTCGCAACGTGGTCAGCGCGAAGTACGGCGACGACATGGGCTGGCACACAGCGTTTGGCGTCTGCTCGATCGGCCTGATCCTCGGCCTGATCAACTATGTGTTCATGCGCCGCGCGCTGGCGCATATCGGCTCACCGGCGGACGAGCGTCCGATGGATCTGCGCCGCGCCCTGCCCGTGTTTGCGGCAGGCATCGTGCTGGTCTTCGTGGTCGCCTTCATTCTGCAAAGCCAGGCGGTCGCGCGCGCCTGCGTATACACCGCCGGCGTGATCATTCTCGGCGTGTTCGCACACCTGATCCGCAGCAGCCAGAAGAACGAGCGCGCCGGACTGATCGCTGCACTGGTGCTGACGGTTCAGACGATCTTCTTTTTCATCTTCTACTCGCAGATGGCGACCTCGCTGAACCTGTTTGCGCAGCACAACGTGAACCTGTCGTTCGACCTGTTCGGCAAGCATCTTTTCACCTGGATTCCGGAGCAGTTTCAAAACCTCAACGCGATCTGGATCGTGATCCTCAGCCCGATCCTGGTACTGATTTACAACACCCTGGGCCGTGTCGGAAAAGACCCGTCCATTGCGTTCAAGTTTGCTCTGGGCTTCGCGGCCGTGGCGGTCGGCTTTTTCATGTACGGCCTGGGCGCGCACGCGGCGGTCAACGGCCAGGTGTCGTCGTGGACGATGGTCTGGGGCTACGGCTGGTACTCGCTGGGTGAAATGCTGGTCAGCGGCCTCGGCCTGGCGATGATCGCGCGCTACGTGCCCTCGCGCATGGGCGGCTTCATGATGGGTGCGTACTACGTCGCCGTCGGCCTGTCGCAATACCTGGGCAGCATGGTGGCCAACGCGGCGCATATTCCGGACAACATCACCGACCCGGTGCAGTCGCTGGCGATCTACGTGAGCCTGTTCAACAAGCTCGGCTTCGTCGGCATTGCCTGCGTAGTGATCGCGCTGATCATGCTGCCGATCATGAACCGACTCTCGGCCAGCCATTCCGACCCGGCGATCAACCACCATCCGCTGCCCGCCGTTCACAGCGAAGAATTCGACAACCGCGCCTAACGCCTAAGCACCCTCCCCCTGCTAACGCGGCGGGCAATTCTGGATGACGCCACCCGAGAGAAAGCCATGACGCGACGTCCAGCTCAGGGCATTGGTCCGTTTGCGCTCACACGCACGCTGGCGTGGCTGCGCATTTGCGCCATCGCCGGCCAGAGCGTCGCCGTGCTTTTCTGCGCCTGGTGGCTGCATCTGTCGATTCCACTGCTGCCGCTGCTGGTCGGTGTGGGTCTGCTGGGCGTTTTTGCCGTATTTGCCGCTTGGCGACTGAGCCAACCGTGGCCCATGCGCGAGTGGGAAACCGTCGGCCACATCGCCACCGATATCCTGGTATTGGGCTACCTGCTGTACTTCACCGGCGGCGCCAGCAATCCGTTCATCACGCTCCTGCTGGTGCCCATCGCCCTGAGCGCAGCGGCGTTGTCGGCGCGTGCGCTGCTTGCGGTATCCGCGCTGGCAGCCATTGCCTATGCGATTCTGCTGAATTGGCACGTCATGCTGCCGGTTCCGATGCACGACGACTCGCATGGCGGCCTAACGCTGAGCGAGGCCGGAACGGGCGTGAACCTGCTGATCAGCGCATTGCTGCTCGGCTTTTTCATCAACCGCCTATCGCATGCCCTGCGCCTGCAGCAAACCGAGGTGCAGCGTGTGCGCGAGCGGGCGCTGCGCGACGAA
>CAIKJM010000185.1 GCA_903827735.1 uncultured Rhodanobacter sp.
CGCTGTGCTGCTCGTTGCCACACACGTTGCCCGACAACCCTTCGACGCGACCATCGTGCGGATGATTTTTGTCGGGCTGGCTGCGTTAACTGCACCGCATATGATTCTGGTCGAACGTATTCGCCACACCGGCTGGCGACGCGCTGACGAAAGCTTGTCACGCATGGGATGAGGCATGGTCTGCGACGCGTTTTGTGGGCCATGGACCCGAAACTGAAGACGCTAACGACCCGGCCTGTGCGATAGCGTCAAGCCCTACCCTGCTCCACCAGGGTCAACGCGACTTTATCGCGCAGATAGACAGGCAGCGCGAGTTCCGGGGCGTGGATACGTCCGGCGTTGAACTCGCGCATCGCCAGTTCGGCCACGTGCGCGGCCTGCGGATAGCGCGCGCCGTCGGCGGAACGCAGCACGCCGGTGAAGCGTTCGCTGAGCAGGGTGGAATACGCCGCCCAGCCGGTACCGACGACTTGCCAGGTTGGCGCGTCGGGCAATTGCAGCGATTCGGGGGTGCACACGCGTTCGTCGTCCAGCGCGATTAGGCCGCCGTTGTCATCGCGGCGATAGCAGGCGGCGTAGATTTCGCCCATGCGGGCATCGATCACGGCGAGGATGGCGGCATCCTCGTCTTCGGGTGCTTCCAGCGCCAGCGCGGCCAGCGAGGAAATGGTGATCACCGGCAGGTCGAGTGCCAGCGCCATGCCCTGGGCCAGCGACACGCCAAGGCGCACGCCGGTAAAGGCGCCAGGACCACGACCTACGGCGATGGCATCCAGCGCGTGGCGACCGATGCCAGCCTCGGCCAGCAGAGCGTCCGCCATCGGCAAGACCAGCTCGGTGTGCCGGCGCGGCGCGATTTCGCTGCGGGCGATGATGTCCTGCCCATGGATCAAGGCGACGGAGCAGGCCTCGGTAGCAGTTTCGATGGCTAGCAGATTCATGGCGTTATTCTCGCACCCCGCAGGTCATCCATGACAGCTGAAATATCGGGCCGTCGTCGGGCACAAAACGTTGGTAGTCAGTCAAAATCGTGTGCGTACAGCGATGCTCGGTTGCGCGGGCCTCACGAGTTAGCCCTTGCTTACGTTGGAGGCAGCCAGGGTTGCAGGAAGTACGTCAAAGAATGCCTGCACGTCGGCCAGCTCACGCGTGCGCGGCATCGGCGGCAGGCTGGCCAGAAACAGACGTCCATATCCTTTACTACTCAAACGCGGATCGCACAGCATCAGCACGCCGCGATCGTGCACGTCGCGTATCAGCCGGCCGGCGCCCTGCTTCAGTGCGATCACCGCGTTGGGCACCTGCCAGCCCATGAAGGGATTGATGCCGGATTGTTCCAGCGCCTGCAACCGCGCCATCAGTACCGGATCGTCAGGTGCGGCGAACGGCAGCTTGTCGATCACCACCACGGAAAGCGCCTCGCCGGCCACATCGACACCTTCCCAGAAGCTGGCGGCACCGAGCAGCACGCCGTGGCCGCTGGCGCAAAATTCTTCCAGCAAGCGCGGACGCGGTGCCGTGCCCTGCACGAACAGCGGCCATGGGCACCGATCCTGCAGCAGTTCGGCCGCGCGACGCAGCGCGCGATGCGAGGTGAACAGCAAAAACGCGCGGCCGTTCGACGCGTGCAGCACCGGCAGCACCGCCTCGATGACTTTGTCGGTGTAGTCGCGCGCGTTGGGATCGGGCAGCGGCGGCGGCAGATAGCACAGCGCCTGTCGCGCATAATCGAACGGACTCTGCAGGCTCAGCGTCTGCGGATCGTCCAGACCGATCTGCCGCGCGAAGTGACCGAAGTCGCCAGCCACCGACA
>CAIKJM010000186.1 GCA_903827735.1 uncultured Rhodanobacter sp.
GCTACGTCGTCTTGGTTGAACCGGCTGCGTCGCTCCGTGACCGCATATCCCTGCAGCGCCAGTGCGCGAGTAAACGAAGTGCTGTTGCCGCGGCCGGGGTCGGTGATGAGAATTTCGGCCTCGGCTGCTGCGTGACGAAGTATTGTGGCGGCCAGCTGATCGGCGTGGCCAGACTCGTATAGCACGTCGCTGCCGATGATCAGATCAAACAGCCCCAATGTATGGTCCGGCACCTCCCAGCGCAGATCGCGATAGATGATTGCCAGCAGCTGGTTTTGCGTCGCGTTGTGGCGCAAAAACGGCTCCGCCAGCGGATGATGATCGCTCGCCGTGATGTCCGCGTTGCGCTGCTGCAATACCAGACTGGACAGTCCAAGCCCGCAGCCCAGTTCCAGGATACGTTTGCCGCTGATATCGTGCATGGACATCGCCTCGGCCATGACTCGACCCGACGGCCACACCTGCCCGAACAGGCTCCATAGCGCGGACGAGATGCCGACGCGCTCGGCAAGATGCAGCGGATCGGCAAATTGCTGCAGATCGCTTAGCGCACGAATCCGGTAGTCGCGGCCGCCAAGGCAGACCACGAGCTCGCGGGTGGTATAGCCCGGCATGGGCGGCTTCCAAGAGGTCTTCTTCCGCCGATGGCGAAACGGAGCATGAGAAAGGGAGCGAAGCGGCGGATGTCGCCAGGACGCGCTGATGGAACAGCTGCGCCATCACTCTACGCCAATGCTCACCTGCGAGCTGGATTTACTTTTCTGATCGCGAAAACGACAGGCGCGCGGCTGCGCGGTGCGATAGTGTGCAACACCTTACTTCGCGTGGAATCTTCAATGACGGTCACCCAGCCCCCCGGAAGTCTGGTCTGCGTGAGCGTTGGCGTCATGCTGGGCTCGCATATCAGCCCCTTGGTCCGCAGCCATATCGAAACCTCTGAGGTGGTGTTCCTCGGTGTGGCTGATAGCCTGATGGAGCAGTGGCTCATGCGCATGAATCCGGATACCCGCAGCCTGCAGCCGTTCTATCGGGAGGGCACATCGCGCATGCAAACCTACCGGCAGATGGTGCATGCCATGCTGCGCGAAGTGCGTGCAGGGCGAAAAGTGTGTGGCGCGTTCTACGGACACTGCGGCGTGTTTGCCTGGGCGCCACACAAGGCAATCGAGACGGCGCGCGGCGAAGGCTTTCGTGCGCATATGGAGCCCGGTATCTCGGCGGAGGATTGCCTATATGCCGACCTCGGCATTGACCCTGGCAAGTACGGCTGCCAGCACTTCGAGGCAAGCCAGATGATGTTTTACCGCCGTCGCATCGATCCCAGCGGCTACCTGGTGTTGTGGCAAGTGGGCCTGGCCGGCGACCAGACGCTGAAGCGCTTTTCTACCGGTGCGGCCTATCGCCAGGTGCTGGTCGACGTGCTGGCGCGCGACTATCCGCTGGACCACGAGGTGATTATTTACCGCGCTGCCACGCTGCCGCTGCAGCGTCCGAGGATCGAGCATCTGCCGCTGAGCCAGCTGGTGCGGGCAACCATCGAGGTGCCGGATACTGTCGTCATCCCACCCGCCACCCCGATGCAGGCGGATCCGGAAATTCGCGCGCGGCTGGCGGCATTGGATCAGGAGATGGCGGACTCGATTTGAGCGGGCAGGCTGATGCCGAGGTGTTTCCCAGATACGCGTGCTTATTACTCAACTAAATAAGCATAATATGCGGATTATTTAACCTCCTGTATGGATGCAAGAGACTTTTCGGCCCAGCTAAGTCCAGGTTTCAGGATAAATCGCGGAAACGATTTCAGCTCAAGGCCAGGTAACAAACGCGGATTTCATCCGAGCATCTGGGGCATCGGCGAGCGTTACGTTTTTCGGCGGGCGTAAGAACGCGCCTGTTTTGTATCGTTCACCGATTCAACAAGCAAAACAGGGGAAAGCAACATGTCGGATGTGATCGGTCTTCTTGAACGTATGGGCCAGGATGCGCATTGGAGTCAGGTGTTGCCGGAGAATACTCAACTCGCGCTATCAGAGACGGAGCTCGATCCGGAAGTCCAATTGGCTATTGCCTCCGGCAATCAGAAAGCTCTGGAAATTTTTCTTGGACTCTCGCCCCTTTGCGGCATGCTTGAGCCAGGTAAAGAAGACGAACAGGAAGACCAGGATCCCGAAGAATCGCCGCCGGGCGACGATGAGGAGATGCCCGAGCGTTCGCTGTTAACCCCGCAGGGGTCGGCAAACTAGTCCATGCGTGGTTCGATCAGACAGCGTTTTGCTTTTCTGGCCGGATGCTTTCTGCTCGGAGTCATGCTCACGGCCGCCGTCACAGCATCTGTGGCGACGCCTGATTCGAACGACGCCACGCAGTTGCTGCAGAAGGCAGACGATTTACGAACCGCGGATCACGCAAAATTCTTGCGTCTGCTAGGTCAGCTCGATGCGCAGGCGTACAGGCTGTCGCCGAAGCAACATTTTTTCCTCCGTTATCTCAAGGCCTGGGAAACGGCTTATGAGGGACACGAAGAAGCAGCGATTCCTTTGCTTGATGCACTGATGCACGAATCCACGGACCCCACTCTGGGGTTCAGGGCCGGCGTATCCGTTGTCAATATTCTATCCAATCAATCGCGCTACACCGAGGCGTTCACTCGCTTGAGTGAGATTCTTGCCAAGTTGCCGCAGATCACCGACAAGGACGCGCGAGCACAGGCTTTGGTTGTGGCGGCTCTGCTCTATGAGGAGGCAGGGCAATACGACCTGTCGACGGTTACGGCAGCGCGAGTGCTGCAAGAAACTTCGCCCAACGGTGATTACGCCTGCAAGGCGAGGCATGCCGCCGGGGCCGCGCTATATAAAAGCGGCAAGCTCGACGGTGTTGAGCAGACCCTGGAGGATGGCGTCGAAAGTTGTGTCAAGGCAGGCAACAACTTTTTTGCGAACGGTATCCGCCTTTACCTCGCCAGCTTCTACATACAGCAGGGACAGAATGCTGCTGCCATCGAGCTGCTGAAAAAGAACTTGCCTGACGTGCAGCGTAGCGGCTACTCGTGGCTCATTTCGCGGTTCGACGCGCAGCTGGCACAGGCGTACTGGAACGCGGGTAAACCCGAGCTTTCCGGACAGTTTGCCTTATCGGCGGCGGCCATTGCGAACAACGAGGTCGGCGAGTCGCTGACGACGGCGTACCATCTGCTCTATCTGGTTTCACGCATGCAGGGAGACATGTCCGCCGCGCTGGCCTATCACGAAAAATACATGGCGGCCGACAAAGGGTATCTCAACGAAGTGAGCGCGAAGGCGCTGGCCTTTCAGGTGGTCAGTCAGCAGCTGCTGGCGAAAAAGCAGCAGGTAGACGCTCTGAACAAGCAGAATCAGATACTTGAGTTGCGGCAGGCGTTGGGTACCAAGGCGATGGAGACCAATCGGCTTTACATCCTGCTCCTGCTGACCATTCTGGCCTCGATCGCGCTTTGGGCTTACCGCCTCAAGCGTTCGCAGATGAGTTTCATGAAGCTGGCCCGACGTGATGGCTTGACCGGCATTTTCAATCGCCAGCATTTCGTCGCGTCGGCCGAGCAGCAGTTGAAGTACTGCCAGAAGTCGGGTCGCGTCGCCGGTTTGATCGTCATTGATCTGGACCATTTCAAAATCGTCAACGACACTCACGGGCATGCCGTAGGCGACCACATATTGCGACGCGCCGTGGCCGCCTGCGAGGCGCATCTGCGTTCCACCGACGTGTTTGGTCGCCTTGGCGGTGAGGAGTTCGGCATCCTGATGCCAGAGTGCAACAGGGACATGGTGGCCGGCCGGGCGGAATTGATACGCCTGGCCATCGAGAGCGTGTCCGACAGCGAAGACGCCCGCGGCGTCGTGGTATCGGCCAGCTTTGGCGTGTCCTCCACCACCGAATCCGGCTACAACCTGCGGCAGCTGCTTATCCATGCCGACAAGGCGCTTTACAGTGCCAAACGGGAAGGCCGCAATCGCGTGGTCGTCTTCGACGATGAGGGGCAGGCTTCGGCAGATCTCCATACCGCTTTGCCTCTGCAACGGCGTTGACCGACGCCGGCTAGCCGGCGTCGGGTTCCAGGAGTGGGGCCACTGATCAGCTATGCCCGGCCACCGCGTGCGGCACGTAATGCTCTTCGAGCTTGGCAATTTCATCGGCGTCCAGGTTTAGCGATAGCGCGGCCACGGCATCATCCAGATGGTGCGGCTTGGACGCGCCGACGATCGGCGCGGTGACGAAGGGTTTCTGCGCGACCCAGGCCAGCGCGACCTGGGCTTTCGATACGCCGCGGGCCTTGGCCACGGCGGCCACCGCTTCGACGACTTTTTTATCGGCATCGGGCACGGTGTATAGCGTCTTGCCGTAGACGTCGGTGGATTCGCGCTCGCTGCTTTCGTCCCA
>CAIKJM010000187.1 GCA_903827735.1 uncultured Rhodanobacter sp.
CGGAATCGGGCACGGTGTATATCGTCTTGCCGTAGACGTCGGTGGATTCGCGCTCGCTGCTTTCGTCCCAGTCGCGGGTGAGGCGGCCGCGCGCGAGCGGGCTCCAGGGGATCACGCCGATGCCCTGCTCCTGGCACAGCGGCATCATCTCGCGCTCTTCTTCGCGATAGAGCAGGTTGTAGTGGTTCTGCATGGTGGCGAAGCGCGTCCAGCCGTGTTTTTCCGCCACGTAGAGCGCCTTGCTGAACTGATAGGCGAACATCGACGACGCGCCGATGTAGCGCGCCTTGCCGGCCTTCACCACATCGTGCAGCGCCTCCAGAGTCTCCTCGATCGGGGTGCGCGGATCCCAGCGGTGGATCTGATAGAGGTCGACGTAATCGGTGCCGAGCCGGCGCAGGCTGTGGTCGATCTCGCTCATGATCGCCTTGCGCGACAGGCCCATGCCGTTCGGGCCCTCGTGCATGCGGTTGAACACTTTGGTTGCGAGCACGATGCTGTCGCGCGAGCCGAAATCCTTCAGCGCGCGGCCGACGATTTCTTCCGAGGTGCCGTCGGAATACACGTTCGCCGTATCGAAAAAGTTGATGCCCAGATCCAGCGCTTTGCGGATGAAGGGGCGGCTGGTTTCCTCATCCAGCGTCCAGCTGTGCGCGCCGCGATCTGCGTCGCCGTAGGTCATACAGCCGAGGCACACGCGCGACACGTCGAGGCCGGTGCGTCCGAGTTTTACGTATTCCATCTTGGTCTCCAGTAGCCAGTAACAAAAGGCAGGTTCGATAGCAAGGATCGGCACAGTGCAGAGCGCAAGCCTAACCGCCCGCGTTGCGCAAAGGGTTGGCAGCGCGTGAAAGCGCGCGTATGCGATACGGCGAGTTTTTGCGCTTCAGTGCGCCGTCGAACAGGCGGACGGCTCGACGTCCACCGCGACGATTTTTCGTAGACACGCACTGGCGCCCGCGTTACAACGGTGGTCTGTCCGTTCCTGCTGGAGTGCTCGATGCGTCTCGCCTCAACCGCTTTATGTGCCGCCCTTTGCATGGCCGTTGGCGCCGCGCAGGCGGCCGATTCGTCCGTGGCGCTGGCGCCGCAGATCAACGCCGCCGATTTCGCCCAGTTCGATAAGACCCTGAGTTCGGACGAATTTGGCGGGCGCAAGCCCGGCACCGCAGCGGAGCCGCGCACCATCAACTGGCTGGTCGAGCAGTACAAGCGCATGGGCCTGCAGCCCGGGAACCACGGCTCATGGTTTCAGACGGTGCCGGCCAACTCGATCCAGCTATTGAATACCGATGTCACGCTGAATGTCTCGGCCGGCGGCAAGACCAACCAGTTCGCCAATCACGACGACATGGTGGTGCAGACGCTACAGGCGAAGGCCAGTGTCGACCTGAAAAATTCGCCGATCGTGTTCCTGGGTTTCGGCGCCGACGCGCCGCAGTGGCACTGGAACGATTACAAGGACATCGACGTCAAGGGCAAGACGGTGATCGTGCTGGTGAACGATCCCGGTTTTGCCACGCTGGATCCGAAGCTGTTCAACGGTCGTGCGATGACCTACTACGGCCGCTGGACCTACAAGTTTGCCGAGGCCGCACTGAAGGGTGCGGCGGCCTGCTTCATCGTGCATACCAGCGATGCGGCGGCCGGCTATCCGTTCCGCGTGCTGCAAAACAGCAACAGCGGTCCGCAGCTCAGCCTGCCCAGCAGCGTCGATCCGTCGCCGCGCCTGCCGGTGGCCGGCTGGCTGACCCGCGCCGCGGCCGAGCGCCTGTTTGCCGCCGCCGGCCAGAATTTCAATCAGCTGGAAAAAGCCGCCGCCCACCCCGGCTTCAAACCCGTGCCGCTGCAGGCCACGGCCTCGGTCAGCCTGAAAAACAAGATCGGCCATATCGAGTCGCACAATGTGCTGGCGATGGTAAAGGGCAGCAGCAAGCCCGATGAAGCGGTGATCTATACCGCGCACTGGGACCACCTCGGCACCGATCCCTCGCTGAAGGGACACAAGGTCTACGGCGGCGCGATCGACAACGGCACCGGCCTGACCATGCTGCTGGAGATCGCCGATGCGTTCGCGCATCAGAAAACGCCGCCGCCGCGCAGCGTGCTGTTTTTCATGCCGACGCTGGAGGAGTCCGGCCTGCTCGGCTCGCAGTATTACGCGTCCAAGCCGGTGTTCGCACTCGACAAGACCGTTGCCGATATCGCCGTCGATGCGCTGCCGATCATCGGCCGCGCGCACGACATGACCGTGATCGGCAAGGGCCAGTCGCAGCTGGAGGACATGCTGGCCGACGTGCTGAAGTCGCAGGGTCGGGTGATCTCGCCGGAGACCACGCCGGAAAACGGCTTCTACTTCCGCTCCGATCACTTCAATTTTGCCAAGGCTGGCGTGCCGGCCATGCTGCCCAGCTCCGGTCTCGATCTGCTTGTGGGCGGACGCGAAGCGGGCCAAAAGGGCGCCACCGAATACACCGCGCATCACTACCACACGCCGAACGACGTGTTCGATCCGAACTGGGATTATTCGGGCATCCTCGAAGACACGCAGGCGCTGTACGAGCTGGGCCAAAAGCTTAGCCAGGACAACGTCTGGCCGACGTGGTATCCCGACAGCCCCTTCGCCGCCAAGCGTGAAGCGGATCCGCCGAAGTAACGCCCGAACTCAGCGTGAGCGATTGGTCTGCAATCGGCCCAATAAAGTCAGGCACGCCTCTTCGATAAGGCGTGCCTGTTCGGCTTTCTTCGGCACCGGTTGCCAGGCGATCACGGAAAACCAGTAGGCCGAGGATTTCAGGAACGCGACAAAAATATCCGCCGCCAGTTTGGCGTCGAGCTGTCCCAGCTGGCCCGCGTCGCCAGCCTGCTGAAACCAGTGATAGACGCTGTTTTCCTTTTCGCCGAACTTCTCCATCAGCTGCAGGCTTTGCGCTTCGGAGCGCATGCACTCGACCATCAGCACGCGGCTGAGCCGGATGAAGTCCGGGTCGCATATAAGCTGCATCTCCCGCATGCCGACCTCGCGCAGCTGCTCGATGAAATCGCGCTGGCGGTCGTAGTGCAGTTTGCTCAGCGGATCGACGCGTTCCATCAGCAGCACCAATACCGCCTCCAGTACCGCGTCTTTGGATGGGAAATGCTTGTACAGCGTGCGCTTGGAAACCTCCGCCCGCGCGGCGATGGATTCCATGCTGGCGCCGGCCAGCCCGTGCTCGGCCAGTTCCGCGATGCCGGCGTCGAGCATGGCCTGTCGTTTGGTGGCGCTGCGGTTCAACAAGTCGGGCTCCTGATGGCTGGGCGTGTGGCGCCGGTCACCTAACGACAGGCTCACAAAGTACACGATATAGTTTACTTTCTTTATGGCGCGCCATAAAGTATACGAAGTCGTTTACTTTTAACGGAATGCCCGCTCATGGCTAGTGCACTCGTTGTCGTCGTGGTTATCTGTCTTGGCCTAGTTGCCTGGCGCGTGATGGCGCAGCGGCAGCGTATCGTGCGGCCGCATCCGCAGTCGCCCGCATGGCACAACGGCCGCTTTCGCAATGTGGCCAGTACGCGCGCCGCGAGTCTGGGCGAAGTGCGCAAGGCGTTTCGCGCGCATCGTGGCCAGCGGCGCAAGCCGCAAGGTCCGTTGCCGGTGGTGACGGTGCGTCAGGATGTGTTGAGCGGCCCGGCCTCGCAGGCGTTGCAGGTCACCTGGCTGGGTCATTCCAGCGTGCTGATCGAGATCGACGGGCTGCGTCTGCTTACCGACCCCGTGCTCAGCGAGCGCGCCTCGCCGGTGCCGTTTGCCGGGCCGAAGCGCTTCACGCCGCCGGCGCTCGCCGTGGCGCAGCTGCCGCCGATCGATGCGGTGATCCTGTCGCACGATCATTACGACCATCTCGATCGCGACACCATTCGCGCGCTGGCCGATCGCGTCGGCCACTTCTATACGACGCTGGGCGTGGGCCAGCGGCTGATCGCCTGGGGCGTGGATGCCAAGCGCGTCACCGAGCTGGACTGGTGGCAGGAAACGCGCTTCGGTCCGCTGACCCTGGCGGCGACGCCGGCGCAACATTTTTCCGGCCGCGGCCTGCGCGATGGCAACGCGACATTGTGGGCTTCGTGGGTCGTGCTGGGCACGCAAGAGCGGCTGTTCTTCAGCGGTGATACCGGCATGCACGAAGGCTTTGCCCAGATCGGCGAACGCTACGGGCCGTTCGATCTCACCCTGGTCGAATGCGGCGCGTACAGCCAGACCTGGCCGAACGTCCACATGCAGCCGGAACAATCCATCGCCGCGCATCGGCTCGTGCGCGGAAAGACCATGATGCCGGTGCACTGGGGCACATTCGATCTGGCCTTCCATCGCTGGGACGAGCCGGCCGAGCGCATCCGCGCGCTGGCGGCAGAGCAGGGCGTGCATCTGGTGCAGCCGCGGCCGGGCGAAACCGTTGGGCCCGATACGGCGCTGCAGTCGCCGTGGTGGCGTGCGTTCGAAACGGATGCCGTCGACCATCCATCCCTTAAATTTTCCAGCGAGACGCGAGCATGAGCGGTTTCACGGTGAACGATATGCCGTCACAGGTCGGCAAGCGTGCCGTCGTCACTGGCGCCAATAGCGGCATCGGCTACGAGACGGCTCTGGCCCTGGCCCACGCGGGCGCCGAGGTGATTCTTGCGGTGCGCAGCGAGCAAAAGGGCCGCGAGGCGTTGGCGAAAATACGCGCGCTGTCGCCCCAGGCGAAGGTGCTGCTGGAGTTGCTCGATCTGTCGAAACTCGCGTCCGTTGCGGAATTTTCCAGACGTCTAAATGCCGAAGGCCAGCCGCTGGATATCCTGATCAACAACGCCGGCGTGATGATGCTGCCGCAGCGTCAACTGACGGCCGAGCGCTTCGAGATGCAGCTCGGCGTCAACTATCTGGGCCACTTTGCGCTCACCGCGCAGCTGTTGCCGCTGCTGCGTAAGGCGCCTGCGCCGCGCGTGGTCAATCTCAGCAGCCTGATGCATCGCGTGGGCAAGATACATTTCGACGATCTGCAGCTCGAACGCGGCTACACGCCGACGAAGGCCTACGCGCAGTCCAAGCTGGCGCCCCTGATGTTTGCGCTGGAACTGCAGCGCCGCAGCGATGCCAACGGCTGGGGCCTGATGAGCAACGCCGCGCATCCCGGCATCGCCACCACAGAGCTGATCGCCAACGGCCAGGGCAGCGAAGGGTTCGTCAACAAATTCAGCCTGGGATTTGTCCGTGTCATCGGCCAATCCGCCGCCGCCGGTGCGCTGCCTACGCTGTACGCCGCCACGTCACCCCATGCGAAAAACGCGGGTTACTACGGGCCGGACGGATTCTCCGAAATCAAGGGCGCGCCCGCGCCCGCGAGGATTTCGGCCCGGGCCAGTGACGTTGCGGCCGCGGCGCGCCTATGGGATGTTTCGGCGACGCTGACGGCTGCCAGGTTCGGCTAGGCGGGTTCGGTTCGAGACATCACGTAACGGGGATACACGTGTCCAAACGGGGAAGGTCGTTTGGGGTCCGGTTGGCTTGTGCAATGGGCGCCGTGCTGGTGGTTCTAGCCGTGCTTTTTTTCTGGAAGCGACCGGACCACGCGATTCGCGTCGCCACGGCGAGCATTGCCGAGGTGATGTGTTCGGGCGTGTTCGTCGAGGGCATGACG
The DNA here is from genome assembly GCA_903827735.1 of uncultured Rhodanobacter sp. Taxonomy (GTDB): domain Bacteria; phylum Pseudomonadota; class Gammaproteobacteria; order Xanthomonadales; family Rhodanobacteraceae; genus Rhodanobacter. Next base: position 5,664 of record CAIKJM010000187.1, read on the forward strand.
CCGGAGCGCACGTTTACCGAGAGCTATGCCGACGACAAGGGATTGAAGCCACTCAGCCGCGGCCTGCACTATGCGGTAGACCGTGCGAATCGCCGTATCACGACAGACTGGCATGGTCACTTCGTCAGCCAGTCGACCTACTACCCGTCGTACGGCTGCGCGCTGCCGTCGCAGACGCCGGGCGAGAACACGCTGCGGGCCGCGCGGGATGTGGCCGGCTCACCAGAAACTCAGCCGTTGGAGGTATCCGGCGATCCGCTGTTGCGCACCTCCCTGGCGCGCGCGTTCGCCAAGCCGGCGAGTGGCGTGCCCCGCCATGTCCACGCCATTGTGGTGATGCACGACGGCAGGATCGTGGCGGAACAGTACGCGCCGGGTTTTGGTCCGGACACGCCGCTGCTTTCCTATTCGGTCAGCAAGTCGGTGGTGAATGCGCTGGTCGGCATCCTGGTACAGCAGGGAAAAATGGACGTCCATACGCCGGCGCCGGTGCCGGCATGGCGCGATCCGTCGGACCCGCGCCACGCGCTGACCATCGAGCAGCTGATGCGCATGACGTCGGGGTTGGCGCTCACCGAAGACGACAGCGGCTTTGATCCGGTGTCGATGATGCTGTTCCGTCAAGCCGATATGGCCGGCTATGCGGCGCAGGCGAAGTTGATCCATCCGCCCGGCGCCGTGTGGGATTACAGCAGCGGCAATACGCTGATCGTCTGCGGCATCTTGCGCAACACGATCGGCAACGGTGCCGAGGGCATGATCCGCTTCGCCCACAGGCAGCTGTTCGACCCGCTGGGCATGCATCACGTGCTGATGGAATTCGATGGCGCGCAGACGCTGATCGGTTCGACCCGCATCTACGCCTCGGCGCGCGACTGGGCGCGCTTCGGCCAGCTTTATCTCGACGATGGCGTGGTGAACGGGCAGCGCATTCTGCCGGCGGGCTGGGCGGCGTTTTCAGCCCGTCCGACGCTCGATGCACCCTATGGCGCCGGCTTCTGGACCAATGTGGCCGCACCGGGAGACAAGGCGCAGCTCATCGATGGACTGCCATCGGATGCTTATTTCGCCTCCGGCATGAACGGGCAACGCATCGTCATCGTGCCGTCCAAGCATCTGGTGGTGGTGCGGTTTGGCTCGACCGTCGACCCACCGCGTTTCGATATGCAGGGACTGGTGCGCTTGGTCGCCGACGTATCCGCTGCTGTCCACTGACAAATCGCCGGTATCAAGGGCCGGATCCGCGCCGGATGGCGTGGCACCGGGGTTTTCGGCCTCGTATAATGGCGCATGCCTCAATGCCGCCAGTGGTTGCACCAGCATGACTGCTGACGAAATACGCGAGCTTTTGGCGCGCGACCCCGACCGTTCCGAGTTTACCCTGCAGTGGCTGGCTAATCAGGGCGTGGTTACCGCGCAGGTGATGTTTGGCCGCATGCTGCTGGAAGGCAATGGCACGATCAAAAGTGCGGCCGCCGCGCTGGCCTGGTTCGAACGCGCCGGCAAGAAGGGCCACGCCGAGGGCACCATGATGGTCGGGCGCTGCCTGGAGCATGGGTGGGGTACCGAGCCGGATCCGGCCCAGGCGTTTTTTTGCTACGTGTATGCGGCCAAGCTCGGCAACGACTGGGCGCAATACAACGCGGCGCGCATGTATCTCGATGGTCAGGGGGTAGAGCGCGACGCCGAGCGCGCCGCTTACTGGTACGCCAAGGCCGCCGAGCAGGGCCACGCCCGTGCCATGAACCTGCTCGCCCGCTGCTACGAAGAAGGCTGGGGCGTCATGCGCAACACCTTCAAGGCCAACGACTGGTATCGACGCTCGGCCGAGGCTGGCTATTTTCGCGGGCAGTACAACTGGGCCATGGCGCTTGTCGCCGAAGGCAGAATCGAAGACGCCGCGCAGTGGTTGAAGCGCGCGGCCGAGAAGGCGACGCCGGACGTAAAAGCGGCCATCGTCAGCTACGCGGCGCAGATGGATCATCCGGCGATGCGGTCAATCGTTGCTTCGTCGGCTAACTAATTGTTAGTAAATTTTGATCCAACTATGCCAGCGCTTGACGACAGGATATTCGGCGGCATGGACGTCATCCAGTAGGATACATGCCCGCCGGCTAACTAATTCCATTACGGTTTAGCCGTCTGGCCATCCAATTGATTGAAGTGGGTGATGGCATTGAACACCAGGCCGTAGCTGCCGATGGTTTCGCCGCGCCAGATCGGGTTGCCGGCGAATAGCAGCACGTTGCCCTTGCCGTAGTGGGCATCGACCACGGCGGCGCGCTCGGCCATTTCATCGCTGCCATCGAGCAGGCCGGCGATCAGCAGTTTGTCGGCGTCGGCGTAGCGCACGATCACCCTGGGCTGCTGGTCGGCTGGAATGGCCAGCGGGTTGTTGCGCAGCTGCTCGGCGTTGAGCGGCGTCGGCTGCCACGGCTTGGGATCGGGCAATGTGGGCGGGGCGATCGAGGCGCGGCCTTCCGGGGTATCGGTGTCGTGCGGGCCGCCGCGGCCGGTAGGGCGCTGGAAGTCCTTCGCGTTCGGCAGGCCGTCGTCGCCGGTGACCTGGTTCGAGACGGTGAACGACTGGCCGACCGAGCTGTACAGCGCCAGGTCATCGCTGGCGTAGCCGCTGGCGATCGGATTCTTGCGATCGACAAACGTGCCTTGCAGCACGCTGCCGACGACCTTGAGGTTGTGCGTCGGGGTGACGAACACGCCTGGCGCCAGGCCGCTGTCGATGGCGAACTTGGCAGTGTCTTCTGCGGTGACCAGGAGGCCGCCTTCGCGCACGAACTGCTTCAGGTTTTCCAGGCCCTTGGCACCGAGCCCGGGGCGGATGTCGTCGGTGGAATCGATGGTGCCGATGTTCGGCGTGAGCCTGGTGGTTTTCCACGGCATCGGATTGCCCCACATCGGCAGGCCGTCGACGATTTGCTGCGTGCTGACGCCGCCGATCGGGCCGAACAGGATCACGTCGTACTTCGCATGCAGGTCACCGCCGCGCGCCACGTCCTGTGTGCTGATGTAGGTATACGGCACGTGCAGCTTGTCCAGCGCCATGCGCCACCAGCCCTCGGTCTGCGTATCGAGCCAGGTGTGCATCAACGCGATGCGCGGCAGTTTGGAAGCGGGCACGTCGATAGCGGCCAGGCCTTGCGGTGGCGTAATGGTGTCGCTGACGGCGCTCATCGGCGCCTTGAGGATGGCGTTGTCGGTCACGCGCACGACCTGCACGTTGAACAGGTCGCCCATCGACCAGGCGGTGTCGTCGTAGGGATGCTGCTGCGGATCTTTCGGCGACCAGTACTGGCGGTCGAGCAGGGCGTCAGCGATGCGCGAGTAGGGCTGATCCATGCGCACCACGTAGCTGCCGGCGGCAAAGGTTTTCGAGATGGCCTTTGCCTTCGGATCGTCGCCCTGCTTGGGTAGGGTTACCGTGACAGGCGACGTGGTCCGGCTCACCTCCACGTGCTGCAGCTGCATCACATGCAGCAGCTGGGCCTGCGAACCGGTGCGCGTTTCATCGGCGGGAAAAACATACGCGGCCGGGCCGGCTTCCTGCGGCTTTTCTATCGAACGCTTGCCCTTGAGGTAGAAATTTTTCAGGAACAGCGGGCCGTTGTCGGAGAAATAATTCAGCGCGGTGAGCAGGCCGGTCTGCTCGTAGTTGTTGTTGTCGCGCTGCGACCACATCACTTCGGGCAGCGGCGGGTTCGGCCGATACCAGGTGCGCGCGTATTCTTTCGGACTCAGCGTGCGCTTGACCGTGTCAGCGCCGCCGTTGCCGAAGGTTTCGTACAGGCGGCTGATGCCGTTATGCATGGCGGCGATAAACATCAGGTAGCCGGGGCTCCAGGTGTCGAAGTCGCCGTGGGTAAACACGCCGGGCATGCCGAGCTTGGTCAGCTCCTGCACGTTGTTCCAGCCCAGCTGCTGCCACTCGCCGGTGAGGATGGGATCGATCCAGGCGTTGTACGGGCCGTCGCCGACGGTGTTGTCGTAAAGGAAGGGCACCGACTCGTGCAGATCGTGCAGCACCTGCGCGTGCCAGCCGATATAGGTATCGGCGACGTTGCGCGTGAGGTTGAGCGTCATGCCCATCGCGTCGCGGTTGTTGTCGTGCGCCACGTAGTGGCCCCAGTACATCAGCGGAGAATAGTTTTGCCCGGGATGCGCCAGGTGCCAGTTGTATAGATCGACCATGCGGTCGCGGCCGTCGACCTCGACCACCGGCGTGATCAGCGTGATGACGTGCGAGCGGATGTGCTTGATGTACGGCGAGTCGTCCACTGCCAGGCGATACGCCAGCTCCATCAGCGCTGTGGGCGCGCCGGTTTCGGTGGAGTGAATGGTGCCGGTGATGTAGTAGACCGGCGTGGACTGTCCGACTAGCTGGTCGGCCGTGTCGTCGTTCATGCCGATGCTGCGCGGGTCGGCCAGCTTGGCCAGCCGCGCCTTGTTGGCGTCCAGATCGGCCAGCACGCTTTCGTCGGCGATCGCCACCGCGATCATCTCGCGGCCTTCTTCGGTCTTGCCGATGGTGAATACCTTCACCCGCGGGCTGGCGGCGGCCAGCGCGCGAAAGTAGCGATAGACGTCGGCCGAGTAGGGCAGATAGTTTGGTGCACCCGAGATATGGCCAAGCACCTTGTCCGGTGTCGGCACGGTCGGGGACGCTGGCAGATAGTCGGTGAGCGGCGAGTTGAACGACGGATCGGTGGTGAACTTCAGGATCTGGTCGGTATACGCCTGATCGATCGGCTGGCCGGGATCACGGGCATATGCCTTGGGATCCGCCGGGTCGGTGGCCGCCGTCGCGGCGCCCACGCCCAGCGCCAACAGCGCGGTCAACGAAAGTCGAATGGATACGCGCATGATGGTTCCCCTGGTTTGGCGCCGTGATCTATCCAGACACTTTGCCAGAACGCAGGGGAATCGGTGTAGCCCATCAGTTGGGTGGCGTTTCGATCGATATTCGTCCGCGATGCAAAAAAGCTGCTATTTGTTGAACATCGCTGTCAGCTGATCGAGCTGCGTGCGGTAGCCGTCGATGACCTTGGCGGTGATCACGGCGTACTGGTTGGCCTCGTCCCAGCGTCGTGCTTCCAGCGCCTCGCGCACCCCGGGCAGGGTTTTGACGCCGTAGCCGGTCAACATGCCGGGCGCGTAGATCATGTGCTTGAACCAGGGGCGGGTCGGCAGGCCATTCGGATCGGTCAGCGCCTGTTCCATGCGGCCCATTCGCGCACTCAATTCCTGCGACTGCTTTGCCGAGAGGTCGAAGCCGGCATCCGCTCGCTTGTTGTACGCCGTTTCGAAGGCCTGAGCACTGCGGGCCAGTTGCTGCGCCGCCTGGTCCAACGGAGCCAGGTTGATGGCGGGCACGTCCGAGTCGCGTTCGGGCGGCAGAACCGTTCGCGTGGGATCCGCATCCAGCGTAAATGCGTGGGCATCCAGCAGTTTGTGCTGTGCATCGGTGTCCTTGCGCGTTTTGTCGACCAGCTGGTGCAGCTCGTAGACGTAGCGATCAAGCGTGGCGTTGAAATCGCCGAAGCGCATTGGCAGCACGTTGGCATCGGCACTGCGCAGCACGATATGGCCAACCACCTTGGAGAGCGCAACGCCGTATTCGAAGGTGGGGTCGCCGAAGCGGACGTAGTGATCGAACGAGTCGTACTGGGAGTGATAGATAC
>CAIKJM010000188.1 GCA_903827735.1 uncultured Rhodanobacter sp.
GCCTCAACGGCGTGGCTGATGGCAACGACATCTTGGTGAATGCGCTCTCACCCACCCTTGATAACCCTCCCTTATCACAAGCCGTGGGCGGGCTCGGCTGACGGCCACTTACTCGTTAGCAGCAACGGTTACAAGCAATCGCAAAAATTTTATCAATTTCCAAAGCTTCATATCGAAAACGAGTGCTCATCTCGATAGCGGCCGCCTCGTTGAATTCCGAGGCGGTCCACCTTCATCTGATTGATATTAGACGGCCAAAGACGCTCTACCAGCCAATACCGAATGACATGTGCTCTGGCTTCTGCGTTGTGATGGTGGTGCTTTGGTCGTTGTTGTCGTCATAAGAAAAGCCGTACGCCAACCCGCCAACCGAGTGTTGGTGCCAGAACTGTGAATAGAAGTTCGCCGGCGAGGACAGGTAGTAGTTCGATGCCTTCGCCCAGCTCGCGGGGGTAAGCAATACGCCGCGATTCGCCGCCGCACAGATCTGGTTTTCCAACTGCAGCTGGATGGTGTTCTCGTCCTGCTGTTGAGAGGTACTTCCTGCAACACCACTGGCCATCGTTCCCGCACACTCCAGGATGTCTTGCGTGGATGGCTGTTGGACAACAAAGGTCTCGCCTGCATTGGCCGCCGCTGGATTGACCTCTTTAAAAGTAAAGGTCGCACCGGAAGTCGTACCGGTGAATTGGCGGCCGTTGATGGTAGCGGTTAGCGGCGTAGCGCCATACTGAGCCCACGCACTGGCGATGCCATTATCAAAGTAGTTACCGTTTACGCCGCCGGCATTAAAGGTGGTTTCTGCGGGCGAGAGGATGCGCAGGTTGCTCGGTGCGGGTGTATGGAATGCCGCTGGCGTCTGGTTGATGTATTCCTGGTCAAGATTTGCGATCGACTCGTTGATACCTACCTGCATGTGGAAGGTTTCGTTCGATCCCCATACATCCAGCAAAAGCGGCAAGCCGAACTGGTTGACCTGCGTGGTGTTGATGAAGATGCCTCCGGTCGCGTCGTAATTGAACTCGTACCAGTCGTAGTGGACATTGATGTTCGGATCGCTGCTGTTCAGTGGGTTGGGGCCGGCGTAGCCATCACTACCACCGTTGGCACCCGCCACGACCGACATGTACAGCGGACTCCCTTCTGAAATATAGATGCGTCCCGACGTTACCGGTGGCAGCATGAGTTGATGGCTCTGCGCCAGCGTGAATGCATAGTTGGGGTACGTCTTCCCGTTCGGCGCGACAAGTGCGTTGGAAGCCGTATTGTCCGCCACGCTCGCTGGCGTGAGCGTGCCGTTGTCACTGACCCAGGACAACGCTCCGGTCACCGGATCAAAGCCAAGAATTTCGATATAGATTTGACAGTCCGACCATGCGCCGTTGGTGTTGTTGTTGAGGTCAGTGACAATGACGCCGGGGACGACTGTGTAGCTCGGCGACATGTTGACGTTCAACGTTGCAGCTGAGGACGTTGCGGATCCCGTGGCATTGGTCACCGTGACGGTGAAGCTGCTGGCGTTATCGGCGGCCGTCGTTCCGGGCGTGGTGTAGCTGGAGCTGGTCGCTCCAGCGATGGCGGCGCCATTCTTGTACCACTGGTAAGCCAGCGAACTGCCGGCGGCCACCACGGAGAACGTGGCTGTCTTCCCAATGGTGACGGTCTGGTTGGTTGGTGCCGTATTGATGGCAGGCGTCGTGCCTGTCGGTGCTGCCGAGGTCATCGTAATGGCGATATTGGACGCGGGCGAGGCGCCTGCCGCGTTGATCGCCTCGACAACATAGGAGTACGTGGTCGACGCCGTCAGTCCCGTATCGCTATAGGCCGTTCCCGCTAAGCCATTTGCCATGGCAACGCCGTTACGAATGACGGTATAGGTCACGCCGGGGGTTGCCGATGCGCCCCAGCTCAGGTCGACCTCGCTGGACGAGGCCACCGTTGCCGTCAGGTTTGCCGGCGCGAGCGGCGGCGCTGTCGTGCTGACGCTGGCTTGCGCCGTCGGTGCCGACGTACCGGACGCGTTGGAGCTCTCGACCAGATAATAATAGGTCGTGTTCTGGGCGAGGCCGGTATCCGAATAGCTGGTGCCGCTAGCCGTGGCAATTTGATTGGCGCTGGACGGGGTAAAACCTGACGTGGTGCTGCGGAAGACGTCGTACACCACCCCTGCGGTCGACGAAGGCGCCCAGCTCACCGTGGCCTGACTGGTGGAGGCAAGCGTCGCCGTCAGGGCGGCGGGAGCGCTGGGAGGCGGAGCGATCACTTCGATGCCGTTGACTACAGCATTGTCCTTGATTGTGCTGAACTGAAGAACGATCTGACCCTGCGCATTGGCGGATGCCGTAAACGGCTCGACGATCGCGATGTTCTGTCCACCGGCTGTCGCGAGAACGTCGAAGTTGGCAAGCACCTGCGTTCCGTTGATAGCGACGTCGAACACGCGCTGTCCTGCCGTCGTCCAGTAGAACTCGTCGAAGTGCAGACGCACGGTATAGCTGACGCCAGGGTTGAGCCCAGTAAGCGTGTAGGTAAAGCTGTTGCCGACCCGCTGATGCTGGTATACCGACTGCGGCGCCGCGTTCGTTACCCCGGAGATGTTGATCGTCGCACCCGTATCCGACGACGCGCCGCCGGTGAAGTCTTCATCGGCAACATAGTTGCTGGCCGCCGGGCCACCAGCGCTGATCGCCAGTGTGTCCGAACCGCAACCGGACACGCAATCGACATCGAAGGTGGTCGCCGTCGCCATATTGGAAGACATCGACGTGCCCGCCGGATCGATCGCCTCGATCGTATAGGAGTACGTCGTGGAGGATGTCAGGCCCGTGTCGCTGTAACTCGTTGCGGTCAGGCCATTGCGCACCGCCGCTCCGTTACGGAACACCGTGTAAGTCACGCCCGACGATGCCGAGGCCGTCCACTTGAGATTGATCTGGCTGGACGAAGCTACTGTGGCCGCTAGATTCGACGGCGCGTTGGGCGGCGTGTTCGTCGCCGTCGCTGTTTCGACCTCGATACCGTTGACCTCGGCATTGTCCTTGACCGAGACGAACTGAAGCACGATTTGTCCCTGCGCGTTGGCGGTCGCCGCAAACTGCTCGACCATCGCCACATCCTTGCCGCCCGCGGCCGCGAAGATGTCGAAGTTCGTCAACACCTGCGTACCGTTGATGCTGACGTTGAAGACGCGCTGTCCTGCTTGAGTCCAATAGAACTCGTCGAAGTGCAGACGCACGCTGTAGCTGGTCCCGGGTGTTAGACCCGGAAGGGTGTAAGTGAAATTGCCGAACCGTTGATTCTGGTAGACCGATTGCGGCGCCGGATTGGTCACGCTGTTGATATTGATTGCTGCATTGGTCCCCGATGCGGTACCGCCGACGAAGTCCTCATCCGCCGCAAAGGTGCCTGCAGCGGGGCCGCCCGCGCTGATCGCGATGGCGTCCGAATTGCTGCAGTTTGTCGTGCAGGTCGAGGACGGGATCGTCACCGTAGCGGTGTTGGAGGCCGCCGAGGCGCCGAACGCGTCCGTGGCTTCAACAACGTAGTAATACGTGGCGGCGGAAGCCACGCTGGTATCCGTATAGGTTGTGCCGGACGTCGTAGCGATCTGATTTGCGCTAGACGGGGTGAAACCCGCCGCACTGCTGCGATAGATGGTGTAGCCGACCGTGCAACCGCCTACTGCTGTGCTCGCGCCCCACGTTAGGTTCACCTGGCTTGAGGAGCTTGCGCCTGCCGTTAATGCACCTGGCGTGCTCGGAGCGACATCGCAGCTGCTTTGTTGCACGGCGAGTGTGGCCGCGCCGCTCGCCGTCGTGCCAAAGACATCGCTGACAGCCACGCTAAAGAGCTCGCCATTATTGGCCGTCGTGGTCGCCGGTGTCGTGTAGCTGGATGACGTGGCGCCGTTGATGGGCGTTCCGTTTTCAGACCATTGGTAGGTCAAGGTGCCCAAGCCCGTCGCCGTTACGCTGAAGACCGCCGGCTGTCCCACGGCGACAGCCTGGCTGGCTGGTTGCGTCGTAATGACGGGCACCGTGCCCGCGTCGGTGCCGGAGACGCACAGCGTCGCGCCGGGGTAGTTGTTGGTGACCTGATAATTGGACGTACCGTCGAAGTTCACCACCGCGGTTTTCGTGGAGTCGTCTGGATCGACGGTCGACGTCCACGTACTCCATGTCCCGGGGAAAGCAGTCGTATTGTTGTTGACGCCGCTGATGCTGTGCGCCTCCGATGCGGTGGGCAGGCGCATATGGATGCTCGCGCAATAAGCCTGCGCATCCACGCCGGTGAACTGCGAACCTGGCGTGGTATCGGTCATCACACTACGCGTCCAGGTCAAGCTGGTCAGATTGTCCGTCACCTGGCTCGGCGTGGACGGATTGACCGTATATCGATCGGTGGTGCCACAACATTGCGCCACGTTATAAACCTGAAACTCGTAGACCGAGTAGCCATACTGCGTCGCGCGCTGTATGGCGTTCAGACGGATATAACGACCGGTCACCGTCGGGAAGTTGAGCGTTTCCGTTCCGCCGGCGCCGGCGTTGTTAGCGTAGGCCACATTCCAGGTAGGATTGGTCGCCGGATCGGCGTTGGTATAAAGAATCTGATACTGGGTCGCATAAGCGTTTTCCCAGTTGATGACGACCGTATTGAAGGACTGGGTCGAACCCAAATCAATTTGCAGCCATGAAGGATCGACACCGGCAACGGCTGGCGTTGGTGGTGCACCGGCGACTGCCGAACCCCACCGGGTTGAGAGATTGCCGTCGATAGCGTTCTCCGGCCCGAGGCATCCAGTACCGCTGTACGGAGGGCTCGTCGTTCCATCGGCACAGGCATTTTGCGTGCTGCTCGAGGTAGCGACGGCGTTCAACGCGATATTTACCCCCGGCGGCGCCAGCGTGATTTGCGCGGCGTTGCTGGTGACCGGTGCGCCGGCGGCATTATTTACTGTCACCGCATACGCACCGACGTTGGCGGCGCTCATCGCGGGGATCGTATACGTCAGTGTGGTCGAAGACTGCGTTCCGCTACCGAGAATCGTGGCAGATCCTCCCGCGGGCGTGAACAGCCATTGATAGGTGTAGGGGGCGGACCCGGTCACGACAGCGGTCAACTGGACGGGCTCATTGACAGGCACGATGCGGCCGACCGGTTGCGTAGCAATGGATACTGCTGTGGCAGCATCCACCGTCACCACGGCATTCGACGATTGAACCGAGCCGAGGTTGTTGGCGACCACGACATAGAAACTTGCGCTTCCTGCTGCGCTATACACGGGTGTGGTGTATGAAGCCTGATTGGCGCCGGCAATGGCGCCCGAGCCCACCTCGTACCACTGATAGGTGATGGTCGGCGAACCGGTCGCGGCCACCGTCAGTGTGGCCGACTGCCCGTCCACCACAGCCTGCGACACCGGTTGGGTCGTGATGACAACATTCGCTGGTGCGTCGACGCTCAACGTGACTGGGGTCGATGTCACCGTACCCGAGCTACTGCTCACCGTCACCGTAAAGGTGTCGCCGTTGTTGGCGGCAGTTGTCGCCGGCGTGGTGTACGTGGCGCTGGTTGCGCCGGCAATCGGGCCGCTCGCGTCGGACCATTGGTAGGTCAGGGTGCCGGAGCCCGACGCCACCACGCTGAAGGTCGCCGAATAGCCCGACGTGGTGGCTGCGTTGACGGGTGGAACGATGATCGCCGGTGCCTGTGACTGCAGGGAAACGGGTGGCGCCACCGATGCCAGCGTCACGCTGCCACTTATCAACCCGGGCGCGCTCGCCGTGACGGTGACGGATCCGGGCGTAAACGTGCTGCGAAGAGCGATCTTTTGCAAGCCACCTTCGAAGTTGAGTTCCGGATCGCCGGGTGAGTGAAAGAAGGCATAGGGCACGCCTTGAATGACTGTGCTGTTCGCCTTGGAAAAAGCGTCCTGGTAGTAGCTGGTCCACGACGGGTCGGCCACCAGCTGCTGCGTACCGCCCATATAGGTTGCCGGGCCGGTGACGGAAAACGTAACGTTGTCCGCCGCCGTCGGCACCAGGTTGCCGGCGGCGTCTTCCACTTGCGCGACCACAAAGGCGGCATCCGAACCGTTGGCGGTCCACTGAAAACTCGTGCCATCGGGCTTGGTCACTTCAGGAACGACGCTGAGAACGATCTGGCTTTCCGCTCCCGCAGTGGTGCGCGTATCGCTGACGCCAGCAACCGGATTGCCACTGGAGTCCAGACATTCGGCCGTGACTGTGCCGGGCACCCAGTTCACCATCCAATGAACCTGCCCCGGCATGACCGTCGTGCTCTGTGTCAGGTTCGCACTGGAATTGACGTTCCACGCATTTGGCGTCTGGTCCTGAAGCACGGCGCCGGTGACCGGGTCGTTGGGCACACCATTGATAAGTAGACGCACCGCCGGACAATTGCTGAAAGCGTTTTCTTGGAGTGGCGTGCCCGCGGTGTACTCGTAGGCGCGGTTCCAGTGGTGCGCGAGATGCACCACCGGCTTGATCGAATACGGTATCCAGTTGGCCTGATAGATGTAGTACAGCAGGCGCGGAAAGCGATTCGCGTCGGTCGAGGAGTAACCCAGCGAGCGCACGAAGTTCAGCATGTTCGGCTGATTCTGATATTCCGCCCACAGACTGATCTCGCCGGGAGACTCGGCGAAATACCATTGCGCCATGCCAAACGCATTGGCCGCCCTTCCCTTTCTCCAATCGTCCAAATAGGGCGCCGCAAACGCGAGTTCGTAGTCATAGGCCAGGCCGCGTCCGGTGCCCATGTTGTCCCAGTATTCGGCACCGAAGGCCGGATTGTTCGGGTTCTGCGCCTTGTTGCCGGCCTCGCAGCCGGCGCCGTCGCATTCGTCGATCAAACCATATGTTGGGCTGTACGTGCGATCGGCACTACCGCGGGGATTGATGCTGTCCCACGTCGTCTCGATCGACCCCAGTTCACTCGCGAGAGCCGCATTCATGCCGCCGTTGTCTCTCTCCCAGTCGAGAATAGACGGATGGCTGCGATCACGGATGATCATGTCGCGATGCACTTCTTGCTTTAACTGTAGGTCGTCCGCCGTTGGGTTGGAACTGGCATTCCAGTAACCCTCGCCATCGCCGCTGGGCTGGTCGATCATGATGCCATAGGCATCGGCAGCCTCCACCATCTCCTCACTGCTGGTCGAGTGACCAGGCCGCCAGATGTTGCCGCCTTGCGCCGCAATTTGCGCCATGTCGCGCCACCACTGCTCGTCGGGAACTGAAGAACCCAGCGCCGGATAGTCGTAACGGCTCGACCCGCCCCAAAGATAGACGGCATGACCGTTGAAGTAGGGAAAGTTGGCGTCCCAGGTAATCGTGCGAATACCGAGTGTGCTCTGCGTCGAATCGACCACGATCCCGTTCACACTGACGATGTGATAGACCTTGTACAGGTAAGGCGAGCCGCACGGCACCGGCGGCGATCCACAGCTTGCATTATTCGGATACCACAGCGTCGGATTGGGCACGGTAATCGACTGGTCGAACATCGGCGTCGCGCCGGATGGAAAGGTACTCGGCGTCATCGCCGGAACCGTTTGTGTGACCGGCGGCGCCGTAACGACCACGTTGCCTCTTGCGTCGACGATCTGCGTCGTCAGCGTGACCTGCTGCGCGCTCGTTGTTTCGTTCAAGACATTGGTTTGTACGTCGACCACGGCTGAAGCGGCCGTGGCTGTTCCTTGCGCCGCGGGCACTTCGGATACCGTGCCGATATAAGTGCCCCAGGTCTTCTGATTCGAATAGACGTTCGGCGGGATATGAACCGGGTTGGTGATGTAAAGCTTGACGTTGCGGAACAGTCCCGCCATGGCCTGGCCGAAACGGAACGCGCCGGAGAAGTTCGGCGTCTCGAACCACGAAGCGCCGCGTGAGACATCGATGGCAATGACATTGTCGGTACTGCCATCGGCTTTGATGTATGGCGTCAGGTCGACGACTACCGGGATGAAACCCACCACGTGGGTCGCTTGCGCATCGGCCGCCACGGCGCTGACGCCCGGCAGCAAAGTGCCGTTGATGAAAACCTGGATACCGGTGTGCGAACCTTCGATGTTGAGCAGAAACTTTTGACCTGCGTACTTCGGATCCACTTTGAAATGCAGACGGTACCAATTGTAGTTTCCCGTCAAAGACCCTTGCCCGCCGCCGGATGCTTGATTGATGAAGGTGCGGGAGATATTCGCGTCATACGGCAGACCCACCTTCGTCCAGGTGGCGCTGGTATCGGCACTCTCGTTGAAACCCGGCGTCGAATAGGCTGTCGAATTATTGGTATTTTCGAACCACCACGCATTCTGCGGTGCGTTCGACGTCGAACTGGCATTCGCGACGTATTGTGGAACGCCTGCCGCGAGATTGATTGTGTAGCGTTGCGAGCTCGGCAGCGTCGGTTCTAACTGTTGCGCGCCGGCATGACGCGACCCTACCATTGCAAGCATTACAATGAACCACACGAAAAGTTTGCGAATATTTTCGGCTTTCATGAATCGCTCGCGAAAGCCTCCCAGCACGCAGCATGCACGACAGTATGACGAGGCTTCGCGTACCGCATAAGCAAGCAATCTCACGGCCTTCCCCTTTGACACACGGAGTTCGAAATTTGAAATCTGAAGTTTCAGCGTCCACGCCGGAGTGGGCCACGCGTGGCATCTATACCGCCGAGGAGATCGCTATTAGTTAGAAGCACCAAAGCGATACCTTTGAGAGAGTCGCCCGCTAAAAAGTCTGAGTCAGGTTGCTTATTAATCAAGCATCTTCAATGGACATTTGCATCGATACAGGTCTTACCAATGGCGATCGTATACGTAAGCATCGAGTGCTCTGATTTTCGTCAGAAGTTCTCTAAGTCGCCAAAACCTGCGAATGAAATAGCATTGCTCAGCGCAGTGACATCACATCATCTTGCCCCGTCCGCTAGCTATAACGCTTCTGCATCAGATAGCGCGATCATCCTTTTTGTAGATGTTGGCCGCAAGGCACGATAGAGCTTTTCCATCAGTCAGTCGTGCGCACTTTCGTGTATCGGGATGTACTTCTCATTTAGAAGGCTTTATAGGAAAGCAGTCCAAACGATTTGTCTCCGAATTCGGAGAAACGAGGCTTCGGAGGAAACGTACGGCGCGCGTGTACGCCACTGATAAGTCGCTGCCTATTGCGACTTAGAGATTGACCGTTTGGAATGAGTTCGCGACGCCCCGTTTTTGGTCTGCTGAGAACGCTCAGAGAAATACTGCGAAGGAGGAGTTCCCAGCGTTTGTCGAAACATCGCGCTGAAGGCAGCGACCTCGGTGTAACCCAACGTACTGGCGATATGCGCTACTGGCGTACCAATGGCCAACAGTTCAAGGGCTCGCATCAGCAGTGCCTGTTGACGCCAGCGTCCGAGTGGCATGCCTGTTTGTTCGCGAAACAAACGTTCGAGCGTGCGTCGGCTTGCGCCTTGATACTCTGCCTGACGTGTAAGCCCGGGAGCAATGGATGGCTCAGCACGTATTTGCTGAGCGAGTCGGAGCGCGCGCGCATCGTAAGGCATCGGCAGTGTCAGCGCGGGGATGGGCTTGATGTCGATGTATTCAAGTAGCAGCGTCATAACCCGCGCTGTGCGCGATGTCGGCGTATGTCGCGCCGGCAGCGTAACGGCCTCGCCGATCAACGCACGCAGTAGCGGTGTGACTGATACGACCGCGCAGCTTGCAGGAAAGTGCTGTGCGAGCTTGGGCTCGATATACACATTATGCAACTCGATGTTGCTGGCGGCGCGCAGGCCGTGCTGCATCATCGAAGGGATCCACACCGCTCGCTCCGGAGGCACAACCCAAATGCCATCTGGCGTTTCGACCGAAAGCACTCCGCTCGGTGCATAAATAAGTTGCGCGCGTCGGTGTCTGTGCGGAGCGGTTAGCTCGCCCTGCAGCAACGTCCGCGCCATCGCCACGATAGGACGAGCGGTACGCTGGTAATCCGATCGACGCTCGCTTTTGCCAAA
>CAIKJM010000189.1 GCA_903827735.1 uncultured Rhodanobacter sp.
CGATCTCGACATGCTGGCGGTGGGCTACGGTCTGCTGGCGAACGTTGAGCTTGCCCAACTGCTCGGCTGCGCGCTGCAGTATACGGGCGCACACGCCGTCGTCGAAACCGATCGTTACCAGCAGACCAGCGTCCCGCAGGCCTATGCCGCTGGCGAGTTGTGCGGCATCGGCGGACGCGACACCGCGTGCATCGAAGGCGCCATCGCCGGGCATGCCGCGTGCGGTGAAGTGGCGGCCGCCGATCGCCTGCTGCCCGCCCGTCGACACGCCCGAGAATTTTCCGCCGCGCTGGAGCGGTGCTTCGTGCTCGATGAGCGCGTGCGCGCGTTGGCTCAGCCGGACACGTTGATCTGCCGCTGCGAGGACGTGCCGCTTGCCGCATTGGACGGCTATACCGATGCGCGCAGCGCCAAGCTTGCCACGCGCTGCGGCATGGGCGCCTGCCAGGGACGGATCTGCGGCAGCGCGCTGGCCGAGATCCGGCAGATGCCACGCAGCGGCGCACGGCCGCCGCTGTTTCCCGCCCGGCTCGCTACGTTGGCCGGCGCCGAACGCTCTTCCCTTCATGAAACCTGAGGATTCACCATGAGCCAATCCCTCTGGCACGGCGTACTGCCAGCCATAACCACCCCCTTCCATACCGACGGTAGCGTCGACCATGCGTTTCTTGCCATCCATGCCAAGCAGCTGATCGACGCCGGCTGCAACGGCATCGTGCCGCTGGGCTCGCTGGGCGAAGCGGCAACGCTGAGCTTCGAAGAGAAGCTGGCCATTCTGAAAACCCTGGTCAAGGTGCTGGGCGACCGCGCGCCGGTAATTCCCGGCATCGCTTCGCTATCGACCGATGAAGCAGTCAGGCTCGCCAGCGAAGCCAAGGCGATCGGCTGCCGTGGACTGATGGTGCTGCCGCCGTACGTATATTCGACGGACTGGCGCGAGATGGGCGCGCACGTCAAGGCGGTGATCGCTGCGACCGACCTGCCCTGCATGCTTTACAACAATCCGGTGGCGTACAAGACCGACTTCACGCCGGCGCAGATGGCCGAGCTGGCCGCCGAATTTCCGAATCTGCAGGCGGTCAAGGAATCGTCCGGCGACGTTCGCCGTTTTGCGGCGATTCGCGCCCTGCTCGGCGATCGCCTGCAGCTACTGGTCGGCATGGACGATGCCATCGTCGAAGGCGTGAGCATGGGCGCTGTCGGCTGGGTCGCCGGCCTGGTCAACGCATATCCGTTCGAATCGGTAAAACTGTTTGAACTGGCGAAGAGCGGCGGCGCCAAGGCGGCCGAATCGCTGTACGCGTGGTTCTTGCCGTTGCTGCGTCTGGATACCGTGCCGACCTTCGTGCAGCTGATCAAGCTGGTGCAGGAAAAAACCGGTACCGGCAGCGAGACCGTGCGCGCACCACGCCTGCCTGTCGCTGGCGCCGAACGCGACGCTGCGCTCAAGGTGATCGAGCACGCCATCGCCACCAAGCCGAGCTTCTGAGATGCCGGCGTCGGAGCCCATCTTGGTCGGCGGCCAGTGGCGTGAGCCGGTGAATCGTCTGGGACGTTTTCAGGCCGAAGATCCCACGCGCGGCGCGCCGATTGGGCCGCACTTTCCGATCAGCGGTGCGGCAGATATCAAATCGGCCGTGACCGCCGCGGTGGCAGTCGCCGACGAGCTGGCCGCCGCACCGGTGGCCCGCATCGCCGATTTTCTCGACGCCTACGCGTCGGCGATCGAGGCGGACGCCGATACGCTGGTCGCGCTGGCGCACGCTGAAACCGCACTGGCGGTCGAACCGCGACTGCGCTCCGTCGAGCTGCCCCGCGCTAGCAGTCAGCTGCGGCAGGCGGCCAGCGCTGCACGTCACTATGCCTGGACCGATCCGGTCATCGATACGACAGCAGGCCTTCGCGCGCATCGGGCGCCGCTAGGCAAACCGGTGCTGGTGTTTGGGCCGAACAATTTTCCGTTCGCCTTCAATGCCATCGCCGGCAGCGATTTCGCGTCGGCCATTGCCGCGCGCAATCCGGTCATCGCCAAAGCGCATCCTTCGCATCCGGCCACCAGCCAGCGGTTGGCGCAGCTGGCGCATCAGGCCTTGCTCGCTACCGGTCTGCCGGCAGCCGCGGTGCAGATGCTTTATCACTTCGACAATGCGCTGGGCCTTGCGCTGGCCGGCGATGCGCGACTGGGGGCGATCGGCTTTACCGGCAGCCGTGCCGGTGGCCTGGCGTTGAAGGCTGCTGCGGACAAGGCCGGCGTGCCGATCTACGCCGAGCTGTCGAGCATCAATCCGGTCTTCCTGCTGCCCGGCGCGCTGGCCGAACGTGGCGAGGCACTGGCGCAGGAGTTTTTTGCCTCGTCCGTGATGGGCAGCGGCCAGTTCTGCACCAACCCCGGCGTCGTGGTCGTACCGGCGCAGCACGATGGTGATGCGTTTGTCGCCGCGGCCATTGCGCACTTCGCGGGGGCCACTCCCAAGCCGCTGTTCTCGCGCGGCGTGCAGGATTCACTGCGCCACGCGGTCGCCGTGCTTTTAACGGCCGGTGCCGAGTTGCTTGCCGGGGGTAACGCCGGTGACGGCGAAGGCTACCGTCATCAGCCGACCCTGCTTAGCGTCGACGCCCAGGCATTTCTAGCGAACGCCGACGCGCTGCAGACCGAAGCCTTCGGTCCGGTCAGCCTGCTGGTGCGTGCCGTCGATGCCGACGTCATGGCAAAAATCGCCTCTGCGCTGGAAGGCAATCTCACCGGCACGATCTATCGCGCAGCCGATGGCAGCGACGACGAGGCATGGTCGAACATCGCCCCCGTTCTGCGCCGCAAGGTGGGCCGGCTGATTGCCGACAAGATGCCGACCGGCGTGGCGGTGAGCGCGGCGATGAATCACGGCGGACCGTATCCAAGCACCGGCCACCCGGGCTTTACCTCGGTTGGCATGCCAGCCGCGATCCATCGCTTCACCGCCCTGCACAGCTACGACAACGTGCCCGATGCGCTGCTGCCCGTCGAGCTGCGCAATAAAAACGTGACGGGTGTCCAGCGCCGCGTGGACGGCCAGTGGACCGGGCGCGATATCGGTGACGGCGCATGAGCGGCCAGATCGGCGGGCTCTCCCTCGGGCAGGCAGAGTCTGCCCTTGCACCGTGGAAACAGCGCGCCGCGCCGATCGGCGCCGGGGAATATCAGCATCGGATTGAGCATGCCCGACGGCTGATGCGCGAGCGCGGCGATGAGGCCCTGCTGATTACCGCAGGCGCGTCGCTGCGTTATTTCACCGGCATCTCATGGACTGCCAGCGAACGGCTGGTCGCGATGCTGCTGACGCTGGACGGCGATCCGTTCGTGCTGTGCCCCGCCTTCGACGATGGCTCGCTGCAGCATGCGCTGAAAATTCCGGCGATAACGCGGCTGTGGGAAGAGCACCACGATCCGCAGCAGCATGTCGCCGATCTCGTCGCGGCGTATCGCGTTCGCCGGCTGGCGCTCGACCCCGCGGCCACGTTCCTGATTTACGAGCGCCTGCGCGCGGTGCTTGCAGCCTGTGAACTGGTGGACGGCAGTCCGATCGTGGACGGCTGTCGTATGCAGAAATCGTCAGCCGAACTTGCCTTGATGCGGCAGGCCACGGCGATGACCTTGCAGGTGCATCGGCTGGCCGCCGGGTTGATGCGCGAGGGCATCAGCACCGGCGAGGTGCGCCGCTTCATCGATCGCGCTCATCGTGCGCTCGGCGCGGACGGCGGCTCGACCTTCTGCATTGTGCAATTCGGCCACGCGACCGCTTACCCGCACGGCATACCCGGCGAACAGCAGCTGCAACAAAACGAGCTGGTGCTGATCGACACGGGATGCAGCGTCGAAGGCTATCAGTCGGATATCACGCGCACGTACATCTTCGGTCAGCCCAGCGATGCGCAAGCGCGGATCTGGTCGCTGGAACAGGCAGCGCAGCTCGCGGCGTTCGATGCCGTGCGGCCCGGCGTGGCTTGCGCCGAGGTCGACGCCGCCGCGCGCCGGATCCTCGAAGCCGCGGGCCTGGGTCCGGATTACCGGCTGCCCGGGTTGCCGCATCGGACCGGTCACGGCTGCGGTCTGAGCATCCACGAAACGCCTTATCTGGTCCGCGGCAACGAAACGCCGCTGGCGCCAGGCATGTGCTTCAGCGATGAGCCGATGATCGTGGTGCCGGGCGAGTTCGGTATCCGGCTGGAGGACCATTTCTACGTCACCGACGACGGCGCGCAATGGTTCACGGAACCGTCGCTGGCCATCGATACGCCTTTCGCGGGCGCCCGATGACAGGCATCGCCAACGCGCTGATCGAACATCCAACTATGCTCAATTCCGCACGGTGCGGGGCCAATGCTTTCTATACGCCGGGTCAGCCA
>CAIKJM010000190.1 GCA_903827735.1 uncultured Rhodanobacter sp.
AACGCGTGCGCGCTGCAAATGATGGCGTAGTGGCCGCGCCGAGCAGTTTGCTGACTCCTTGCGATCACCTACAGACGCCGCCGCGAAGACTTCGCCTCTTGAATTTCGGAGCAACTGATCGAGACCGAAGAACGCCATCGCGCCCCTTGGCGGAGGTATTTCGGGTGCAAAGCGCCTTCAGGCGCACATCGTCTGCATCAGCGGTGCGATGCCCAGGATTTTCATCACGCGTTTGAGGTTATAGGCGAGCACGTGCAGGCTCGTCTCTGTGCTGACATGGTTGAGCGTACGCATCAGGAAGTGCGTCGACCCCATCCAGGCCTTCAGGGTGCCGAAGGGGTGTTCGACTGTCTGCCGTCGGATGCGCATCTTGTCTGGATCCTGATCCAGACGCTGCTGCATCGCGTCGATTACGGCTTCATGCTCCCAGCGTTTGACGCGTCGTTGCGGCGAAGAGGTGCACTGCGTCTTAAGCGGGCAGGCCTTGCACGCAGAGCTCCAGTAGCAATGCAGCGTCAATCCCTTTTCGACCGTGGTGAAACGCCAGATCAGCGACTGTCCGGCCGGGCAACGGTAAGAGTCGGTCTCGGACAGATAGACGAAGTTCCGCTTGCCGAACAAGCCCTTGGCCTGGTTGTTGGAGGTCTGCGGACGAGGGACGTATGCGGTGATGCCGACTTCCTCGCACGCCACGATTTCTTCCCCGCTGAAGTAACCACGATCAGCGACAACCTCAATGTGTTCGGCCTGCATTGCGGTGTGCGCACGCTTTGCTATGGTCGCCAGTTGGCTGCGATCGTTACCGATGTTGGTGACCTGATGGTCGACGATCAGGTGGTGCTGCGCATCGACCGCCGTCTGTACGTTGTAGCCGACGGTGCCGGTACCCTTGCCGCTGGTCGCCATAGATCGTGCATCCGGGTCAGTCAGCGAGGTCTGCTGATCGGGGGCGTCCTCGACTTCTTTGGCTAACGCCTGCATGCGCTGCATCTCCGACTGCAGCTTCTCGACCTTTTCGCGAAGTCGCGTCGTGCGCGCATCGGCGAGCCTATCCATTTTCCATGTGCGTATCGGCTCTGACTTGCACTGACTGTGCGTGCTCGACACCGAACGCCGCGCAGCCTTTCCACGAATGTACTAGTGTTTCGGGTCGATCGGAATAGTTCTAAAGGACAAGCAAAATATCTTCTGGGGAGCATTCGCCGGCGTGTTGAAAAGTATGCATGCCGTCGACGGAGTATCCAGCTGACCGCCTTGCAACGAACTGAAACGGGACTTGCCGAGGCAGGAGCTCACATATATTTTGAATGACGATTTCCCACTATCGTTAAAGCAACTAAACTCAAAAGTACTTTTTTCATAAGCCCGTACGTGGCCACATGCCCTCGAGGCCGTGAGAAAGATCAGCCCACAGCGTTCATTTTTTGAGAGAGGGTTAAACATGGAGGCGGAGGTCAGAGCCAATCGAAATCCTCTTCGCTCAGCGCTAGAGGATCACGAATTTCGCAAGCTCGCGGAGCATATCCCTACCCTATGCTGGATGGCTGACGCTGAGGGATACATCTTCTGGTACAACCCTCAGTGGTATGAATACACGGGCACTACCCCAGAGGACATGCAGGGCTGGGGATGGCAGAACGTGCAAGATCCCAAAACCCTTCCCGAACTGCTCGACCGCTGGAAAGAGGCCATATCGTCAGCGGAGCCTTTTGAAATGGTTTTCCCAATCAAGGGTAGGGACGGGAATTTTCGACCGTTTTTAACGAGAATCACGCCAGCCTTTGACCAAAATGGAGCACTGGCGAACTGGTACGGCGTCAATACGGACATTTCGCGCCAGATCGATGCGGAGGCTGCATTCGCGAAAAGCGAAGCCAAATTCCGCGTTCTGTCCGATACGATGCCGCAGATTGTTTGGTCTGCCACAGCAGACGGCACACAGGATTATTTCAACGCGCGCTGGTACGAGTACACCGGCATACCCATCGGATCAGTCGACAGCAGTATGACCGCTGCCGCAATACACCCTGATGAGTTAAATCACATCACCGCTGCCTGGCTTGCCGCTCTCGCATCCGGCTCGCCGTTCCAGTTTGAATGCCGACTGCGGCGGCGTGATGGCACTTATCGCTGGCATATGACACGGGTCAACCCGGATCGCGATGCCAGTGGTGCTGTGAGCAAATGGTACGGCGCCTGCACGGAT
Organism: uncultured Rhodanobacter sp.; assembly: GCA_903827735.1. Lineage (GTDB taxonomy): Bacteria > Pseudomonadota > Gammaproteobacteria > Xanthomonadales > Rhodanobacteraceae > Rhodanobacter. The sequence goes on from CAIKJM010000190.1 coordinate 2,207, forward strand.
ATCGAGGAGATATTTCAGGCTAGGCGAATTCTGCAAAAGTCCCAGACTGAGCTTGAAGCCGAGATCGCCACTAGAACAGGCGAGCGCAACATGTTGGCAACCCTCGTCGAAACCACCGACATGTTAATCATGGCGATCGACCTGAATTTCAACATCCTCGCGATCAACCGGGCGACCGTTGACGAGATGCAACGCATCAACGGTGTTATCGGACGCGTGGGTGACAATCTACTCGATCTGTTCGCTGGGCAGCCCGCACAGCAAGCCGCCATCGCGGCTTCTTGGAGTCGTGCTTTTGCCGGCGAGGAAGATGCCTTTATCGAGACGCATGGCACCCCAGAACTCGTCAGTGGTCAGTACGAAATTAAATTCCGACGGTTGTTTAACGCGGCGGGCGAGACCATCGGCGCTTTCCACGTTGCGACGGATGTAACACAGCGCCTGCATCAACAAGCCCTGCTAGCGCAGGCGCAAGAGGCGCTGGTGCAATCGCAGAAACTGGAAGCCATGGGCAAGTTGACCGGCGGGGTGGCGCACGATTTCAACAATCTGCTTACGCCCATCCTAGGGACGCTGGACTTGCTCCAGCGACGCGATGTCGGCGGGCCCCGCGAGCAGAAGCTCATTGGCGGGGCCATTCAATCAGCCGAACGGGCGAAAACGCTGGTTCACCGACTACTCGCCTTTGCCCGTCGGCAACCGCTACAGGCATCAACGATTGATGCCGGCAAGTTGCTGGAAGGTGTGGCGGATCTGATAAGCAGCACCGTGGGTCCGCGGGTCACCGTTGTGGTGGACATCGCCGCCGACCTGCCTTGCGCCAAAGCTGATCCGCATCAGTTGGAAATGGCGATTCTGAACCTCGGCGTGAATGCGCGCGATGCAATGGACGGTATCGGGCAGATCACCGTAACGGCAGACTGCGCCTTAGTAGGACCCGGCGAGATAGAGAGCTTACAGCCTGGTGTCTACGTGCGACTTAGTATCTCCGATACTGGTCAAGGCATGGATGAAGAGACAAAGCGGCGCGCCATCGAACCTTTTTTCTCGACCAAAGGGATTGGCCAAGGCACGGGCCTAGGTCTATCGATGGCCCATGGACTTGCTGTGCAACTTGGCGGTGGGCTAGCCATCGACAGCGCCATCGGCGCCGGCACGACGATAACAATCTGGCTTCCGGCAAGTAACGAACCAGCTGAGTGCGACGAGGTATTGCCCAATGAGCACGCAGCTTCACGCCAGAGCGGCGCTGTGTTGCTTGTGGATGATGAGGAATATATCCGCGTCATCGCGGCCGATATGCTGACTGAACTCGGTTTCGCCGTGCGTGAAGTCGATTCGGCGACCGCAGCTCTGCGCGTGCTCGATGACGGTTTGAAACCTGATCTTCTAATCACGGACCATCTGATGCCCGGCATGACGGGGGTCGAGTTAGCGTGTGCCGTGCGGCGTCGGTTGCCAGCGACAAAAGTGCTGATCGTGTCAGGGTTCGCAGAAGCCGAAGGGCTTGACCCTGCCCTACCGCGCCTCACCAAGCCTTTCGTGCAAGACGAACTTATTGCGGCACTGAGTGGACTTGACGTCACCTTCGCCGGTCGCGGCTAGGAGAATTGAAGTCCCCAAGTTTTTAATGGCTTGCTGGCTTAGAGTCCAATCTCCTGTTCGAAGAAAGTAGGATAAAGTCTTCTCTGCACTTGCCCCCCATAAGCCTGCCCTATTCCCTCGGCCTCAATTCTTATATCGGCAATGACAGGACTTGGTCTGGAACGTAGGACCAAGTCCTCTCACGTCAAAAGATGGCGACCAACTTCTTCATGGCAGGCACTCTGGCTGGCAGCAACGGGTGGCGGGAGCAGACCCCCGCCCCAACCCCTAATGACATCGGCTAATCAAAATTCTGTGCGTTATCCGCTTTCATCCAGAACGCTTATAGGCTACTCAAGGTCTATCCCATCACCGCAACGCCGCCTCATCCGGTCGACGGCTGAGTTAAGGGGTAGGCCAACAGGTGGTTCAGAGGCAGTCATGTCATGCCCATGCGAAGCGCCAGCGAGGCCATGATCCATAGCGTACCGGCCAACATGATGGACAGAATCAGGGCGGAAAAAATCAACAGCAGGAGATCTTCCCGCTTTTGCCGCAAGCTGATGTGCAAGAAACATCTAAAGTGCACGACGATTTGTGCCAGCGCGAATACCCCGATGAAAGCAAGCACGGCGAGCGGCGTCATGGCGCTCCACTTCACGATGGCGAACGGGACGAAGGTAAGCACGAGCGCCAAGCCTACGCCCCAGGCATAGCTGAGGAACTCCCGGCGTTCCTGCGCTTTGAGTTCGACTTTTTTGTTACCCGACGGCATGCATGCACCCCGGTAGATAGACGACTGAAAAAATGCCGATCCAGATGATGTCCAGAAAATGCCAGAACAGCGCCAGCCGCATGATGCCGAGCTTGGCCTTGGTATCCACACCGTAGCGCGCGAGCTGGCCCAGCAACGCAATCATCCACAGGCACCCTGCCGCTACATGCAGCCCATGCAGCGGCACCAGGTCGAAGAACGCCGAAAGAAATCCGCTGCGCGTGGGCACGCCACCTTTAGCAGCCATGCTGGCGAAGTCGTGCAGCTCCACGCTGATAAAGGCCAGCCCTAGCAGCAGCGTCACCAGCAGCCAGGCAACCAGACGTCGCTGGCTATGCCGGTATTTCATCGCCAGCGACGCCATGCCGAAGGTGAAGCTGCTCGCGAGCAGCAGCAGCGTTTCGACGAACGTGCTGGTGAGGTCGTAGAGCTGTGACGCAACGGGCCCGCCGGCGGTGGCGCTCAGCGACGTGAGGTACGTGGCGAAGACCATGCCAAAAAGAATGGCATCGCTCATCATGAATACCCAGAAGCCGAACATCAGCCCTTCGGCCGCCGCATCGTCTTTGCCATGACCAGGGCCTAGATTGAGTCCAGGATGCTTGGCGATGTCGCCACTCATTGTTCGACTCCTGTATCGATCGGTATGGCCAGTCCCTCATTGGCAGAGCTCGTTTCTTCGTCGCGCGCTATCGGCCTGGCGCGTGCCACGGCATCCATCCAATGCTGATGCTGGCGGCGCACTTCTTCCGCAGTCACGACGCGCGAAGTGTTGCGGGCAAAACCACGAACGATCATGGCGGCGATTACTACCGTGCCGAAGATGATCACCATCCACC
>CAIKJM010000191.1 GCA_903827735.1 uncultured Rhodanobacter sp.
ATCTACACAGGCGAAGACACTCTTTCCCTACACGACGCTCTTCCGATCTCCGGCGTGGTGGAGTCGAACGACGAAGTGGTAGGCGAAGCATAGCGGTGGTCATACCAACCATCGGAATCGTCATACGTGATGATGACAGCGGTGTCCTTCCAATCAGGCTGTTGCTCGAGGAAGTTGATCACCTTGACCACAAACTGCTGCTCGTCCAGCGGATCCGAGTTGCCCGGATGCGCATCACCCACCGACGGCGCTTTCAGGTAGCTCACCGAAGGAAAATTGCCCGCTGATACCGCGCTGAAGAAATCGTTGACGTCGTATTCGTGGTGCACCGGCGTGGCCGTGCTGTCCTTCGGATCGTTATAGCCGATCGTGGCAATAGAGGTCGGGCGCGTATGCGCCGTGTTGGCCGTGGAAGCGTAGTACTGGAACCAGTTGTGATGGGGCACGTAGTCGGTCTTCGTCGCCGCGAGCACGCTCGAATAGGTGCTGCGGGTGCAGCCCGTGCTGCCGTTTTTGTTGGTAGCGGTGAGGTCGAAGCCCCCCATAAAGCCGCCCCAGGTCAGATTATGCGCGTTCAACAGATCGCCGATGTTCTTCGAGGTCATACGCACCGTGCTGGTGGTTGACGAGCAGGTGTCGTACGCGGGGTCGGTGTCACCGATCAGGCTCAGGCCGCCCTGGCCATCGGGAACGGTTGACGCCGAGCCGACGATGGCCTGTGCACCGTTGTTGGTGCCGGAAACGACGGCGATCGCGCCTGGAGTTGAAGGTCCGAAAGTGTCGCTGTACGCGTTGTCGTTCAGCGCAAAGTGCTGGGCGTAGTTCCACATCGCGGTGACGGTATTACCGTCGAAATACGCCATGACCAGACCGTGCGTGCCGAACGTGCCGGTGCTGCTGACCGTGTTGTTACCGGTATAGGCGGGGAAGCGGTCCGACGCGCCGTTGTCGTAGGCCAACTGCTCCGGCGTATAGGAGTGATTCTGGCCTTCCGTATTCGCCTGTGTGCGATCGAGGCGGAACGGGTTGACCGCATTGACGCCATTCACCGGATTGAGCGCGTTCGGATTCTGCGTCAGCAGGGCCGGCGTCAGCCCTTGCACTGTCGGGGTGTTGGGCGCCGCCTTGAATGCCGGCTCACCCGTCGGATTCTGCGCCACCGGGTAGGTGCCGAAATAATGATCGAACGAACGATTCTCGCCGAAGATCACCACCAGGTGCTTGATCGGCGTGGCGGTGGGCACGGCGTCCTGCGGCGAGGTGCGCACGGGACCCGGAATAATCTGACCCAAGGAAGAAGCCTTGGCTGCCGGCGAGGTCACCTGGGCGGATACGGCAAACGCCAGGCTAACTGAAGCAATCGAAGCGCAGAGTAGCGTTTTACGAATAGGAGGATGGAGCATGGAAGGAACTCCTGATGAGGATGGCAACGAGATAGAGCTAACCGGCCGAGACGTGCCGCAGTAAATTCATCGAAATCCCCACACGGTTGCGGCAAACCGTGGCAGGAGCGTGCGAGGTTCAATCGGCATTGAACCACCCGTCTATGAACATTCAGAGACAGCGCGAGGAGAGAGGGTGCGTTGTCCATTGGCCCTGCAAGAGGCAGGGCCACGTCACTTTTTCGTTCGCAAGAAATAGCGATGAGTCGCAGCAGCTCGGCATTTATGAGCGACGGCGTCCGGGGCGCTGCTGGTCA
>CAIKJM010000192.1 GCA_903827735.1 uncultured Rhodanobacter sp.
ATCTCCAAGTACAAGGAGCGGCGCAAGGAAACCGAGAGCCGCATCAAGGCCACTCGCGAGAACCTCGATCGCGTGCGCGACGTGCGCGACGAAGTCGACAAGCAGCTCGATCATCTCAATCGGCAGGCCCGCGCCGCCGAGCGCTGGAAAGCCTTGAAGGAGGAGCAGACGCGCAAGGAAGCCGAGCTGCGCGCGCTGGAATACCGCGGCCTGAAAAGCCAGCACGATGGCGAAGGTGCCGACCTGTCGGCAGCGGAAACCGAAATCGAGAAGCAGCTGGCCGGGCAGCGCCAGATCGAAGCGCAGCTGGAAACCGTGCGCGAACGCCATAGCGGCGCCAGCGAACATCTCAATAGCGTCCAGGCCGAGGTGTACAAGGTCGGCGCCGAGATCGCCCGCGTCGAGCAGCAGGTGCGCTACAGCCGCGAGACCGCCGATCGCCTGCAGCGGGCGCATGCCGATGCGGAGCGCGAGCACGCCGAGCTCGCCACGCATATCGCTACCGACCGCGAGCAGGTCGAAACCCTGCGCACCGCGCTGGCCGAAGGCGAGCCCAAGCTCGAAGCGTTGCAGCAGCTGCAGGACGACACTGCCGAAGCCCAGCGCGAAACCGAAGCCAAGCTGGCCGACTGGCAGCAGCGCTGGGACAGCCATACCCGGCATGCCGGCGAATCCAGCCGCGCCGCCGAAGTCGAGCGCACCAAGCTCAATTACCTGGATCGCCAGAGCGTCGATCTGTCCAAGCGCCGCGAGGCGCTGGAAGCGGAGCAGAAGGCGACCGACGTCGCCGCGCTCGACGCGGCCGGCGAACAGCTGCATGCCGATCACGACACCCAGCGCGAGCGTGTCGAAACGCTTGGCAGCCTGCTCGATCAGCACAAGCTCAGCCATGAAAAGGTGCTCGACGAAGAGCGTCAGGTGCAGTCCAGCCTCAACGAGGCGCGCCAGCAGCTGCAGTCGGCTCGCGGTCGCCATGCGTCGCTGGAGGCACTGCAGCACGCGGCCCTGGGCCAGGAAGAGAGCGCCGCCAGCGGCTGGCTCAGCCGCCTGGGATTGAACAAGTCGCGCCGGCTGGGCGAAGCCTTGCAGGTCGACGCGGGTTGGGAAACGGCGGTGGAAACCGTACTGGCCGGCCTGCTCGACGGTGTGCTGGTCGACAGCCCACTGGGCCTGGTGTCGGAATTCGATAGCCTGGGCGAGGCCGATATCGCCTTGCTGGCGTCCGCCGACGGCGGCCAGGGCGCCGCCGACACGCTGGCCGCTCGCGTGCACGGCCCGGCTGCCGCGCTGCAATTGTTGGCGAACGTGCAGACGGCCGACACGCTGGAGGAGGCGAGCCGCCGCGTGGCGTCGCTGCGCCCCGAGCACTCCATCATCACCCGCGACGGCGACTGGCTGGCGCCGCAGTGGGCGCGCGTGCGCCGCGCGCAGGGCAATCAGGTCGGCGTGCTGGCGCGCGAGCGCGAGCTGCGCCTGCTGGCCGAGCAGATCGCCACGCTGGAAGCGCAGCTCGAAGAAGACGGCGAGCGCCTGGAAAGCCTGCGTACCGGCAAGTTCGAGGTCGAGCGGGCGCGTGACGATGCCCAGCGCGAGCTCTACAACGCGCATCGCAGGCAGTCCGAGCTGGCCGGTCAGCTGCAAAGCCATCGCGGCAAGCTGGAAACTGCGCGCGCGCGCGCGGCCAAGGTCGGCGAAGAACTCGACGATCTGGCCAACCAGCTCGACGAGCTGCAGGGCCAGACCCGCGAAGCTCGCGCCCGTCTGGACGAATCCGTCGGCTTGATGGGCGATCTGGAAGACGAACGCCGCGCGCTGGAAAACGAACGGCGCACCCTGCTCGAAGCGCGCGAGGAAGCGCGCATGAATGCGCGCGAGGCGGCCGACCAGTCGCACGCGCTGGCGCTGGGTCTGGAGTCGCGACGTTCATCGCTGTCGTCGCTGGAACAGTCGCTCGCCCGCATGGACGCGCAGCTGGCGCAGATTGCCGCGCGTCGCGCCGACATCGTCGAACAGCTGGCCGCCGGTTCCGATCCGATCGCCGAACTCGAAGCCGAGCGGCAGACCTATCTCGACCAGCGCCTGCTGGTCGACAAGCAACTGGTCGAAGCGCGTCGCGCGCTGGACGACTGCGACGGCGAATTCCGCCGCCTGGAGCAGGAGCGCCAGCGCGCCGAGCACGGCCTCAGCGCCCTGCGCGAAGCGCTGTCGCAAAAGCGGCTGGCCGCGCAGGCGCTGCAGATGCGCGCCGAGCAGCTGGCCGAGGCGATCCGCGAATCCGGTCTGGAACTCGAAACGCTGCTGGCTGAACTGGCCGAGGACATCGACGCCAACCAGTGGCGCCAGCAGCTCAGCGAACTGGGCCAGAAGATCGTGCGGCTGGAGCCGGTCAACCTGGCTGCGATCCAAGAACACGCCGAGCAGAGCGAGCGCAAGACCTATCTGGACAATCAGCTCGCCGATCTGGTCAGCGCCATGGAAACCCTGGAGGGGGCGATCAAGAAGATCGATCGCGAAACCCGCCAGCGTTTCAAGGAGACCTTCGACAAGGTCAATGCGGGTGTGCAGGAGCTGTTCCCACGACTGTTCGGCGGTGGCCATGCGTATCTGGAGCTGACCGGCGACGACCTACTCAACACTGGCGTGGCGATCATGGCGCGCCCGCCGGGCAAGCGCGTGTCCAATATCACTCTGTTGTCCGGTGGCGAAAAAGCGCTGACAGCCGTCGCGCTGGTGTTCGCCATTTTCGGTCTCAACCCGGCGCCGTTCTGCCTGCTGGACGAGGTCGACGCGCCGCTGGACGAAGCCAACGTCGGACGCTTCTCCAGCCTGGTGCGTGAAATGAGTGAAAAAGTGCAGTTCATCTTCATCAGCCACAACAAGGCCACGATGGAAGCGGCCACCCAGTTGTGCGGCGTGACCATGCGCGAGCCGGGCGTGTCGCGACTGGTGCAGGTGGACCTTGCGGAAGCGGCTAAACTCGCAGGCGCCGCATGAGAGCCTGTTTATGATCTCCGCGTGGCCCG
>CAIKJM010000193.1 GCA_903827735.1 uncultured Rhodanobacter sp.
AAAAGGTTAAAGGGGTGAAAAGCGTTGATACCACCCTGCGGACGGTCTCAAGCAGCTGATGGTCGGTCGCCTCGATAGCACTATGCGTCGGTACGGATGCCGACGGCAAGCTCAGGGATGAGCGAAGCCGCACCGCAAGGTGCGGCTTTTTACTGCCGGACCAGCCGGAAAACCTTCAAACCGTCTGGGGCAGTGGAATATGTAAAAGGCGATCGGTCTCCCTCTTGACCACGGCGTAGCATTCGCAGCTCAGTTGCTCCAGCCTGGGCCGGTCCAGCACCGTGATCCGCCCGCGGCTATATTCGATCACGCCCAGCTTCTGCAGCTTGCCGGCGGCTTCGGTGACACCTTCGCGGCGCACGCCGAGCATGTTGGCGATCAACTCCTGGGTCATGCTCAACCGATTTCCTGCCAGGCGATCCAGAGACAGCAGCAGCCAGCGGCACAGTTGCTGGTCGATCGAATGATGCCGGTTACACACCGCGGTCTGCGCCATTTGCGTGATCAGGGATTGCGTGTAGCGCAGCAAAAGAACCTGCAGATCCCCATGGCGATGGAACTCGTCCTTGAGCCGCTGCCCCGGCAACTGGTAGGCGGAACCCGCGCTCTGCACGACGGCCCGGCTCGGCGTGCTCTCCCCGCCCATGAACAGGGAGATGCCGACGATGCCCTCGTTGCCTACCACGGAGATTTCTCCAGAGTCCCCGTCTTCCATCACGTAGAGCAGGGAGACGATGGAATCGGTCGGAAAGTAGACGTGTTGTAACGTAGTGCCGGATTCGTATAACACAGAGCCCAGCTTCATAGGCACGCGTTCCAGATAGGGCGATATATGGTCGAAATCTGCTTTTGGCAGAACGGCCAGCAAGCGGTTCATTTGAGGTGTGTTGGTGGAATGAATGTGCTGGCTCCTGGCGCAATGTAAGGCGGCCGAATGGCGGTAATGGCAATTGCGGTAAGTTTATTGACTCCAGAAGATAGCGAGAGTACAGCGCATATTCTGTACGGTTCCGCACATTGAAAAGGGCAATAAGATGTCACAATGACTTGAAACAACAGGGCAAAAGCGACGCACATAGATGCTCGTGCCTGCTACTGGCAAAGGGAGATATTCAGATGAAAGGGCATAAAATGATAAGCGCAGTCGCGATAGCGAATGAGGCGCATCACTCTCCCGACGCTAAATTTAAATGCTCACGATGCGCGTTTGTCCTCTGGGTTGGGCTGGTTGTCGTTTATGTATGGCCGTCCTCAGCTCGCGCCGAAGTGCACATTACGCCATATGCTTCTACCCAAGCAGAATACAACTCAAACGTATTCGATATCTCCAGTGCTGGACAAGGAGTTGTCGAGAATGGAGAAAGCAAGCGTGACGACACAGTCCTCCGTAATTTGGTCGGAGCAACAGCCACTTATCAGGTAGGGCTACAGAAATTGCATGGTACGGTAGAGGGGCGCCGCTTAAACTACGAGCATTTCAGCCGGCTTGATCATGACGAATATCTGCTGGAAGGCGGTGCGAAGTGGGCATTGAGCAACGAACTGGATGGTGCGATTGACTTCCGCCAGGAACGTCGAATGGCATC
>CAIKJM010000194.1 GCA_903827735.1 uncultured Rhodanobacter sp.
ATTTCGCCGGGCCCCAGCGGAAACCAGCCGATCGGATGGATCGGGCCGGCTCCGCCCAGGCCGACGTAGCCGGGCCCTGCACCGCCCCAGCCCGCACTGCCGCCAACGAAGGCAACCAGCGCCGGCGCGTAAACGGGACGCACGCCGAGCGGGCCCGGAACCCAGCCCCAACCGCGATGAGTGTGCGCCCAACGGCCATAGTGATACGGCGCGAAGCCCCAGCGCGCGTTGTCCACCCAGGTCCAGCCCCAGGGGGCGATATAGGCCCAACTGCCGTCCTGATACGGCGCCCAGTCACTGTCGACATCGGCCGGATACCAGATCGCGCCGTAATTGCTGTCTGAATCCCAGTCACCGTTCTGCGCGAGATCCTGGTAGCCGACCACGTCCTGCGACACGTACTGCGTTGTTGCGTATTGCGCATAGTGCCGATCGCGATCGTTGCACCAGGCATCGAACGCGTCGCCGCCGCTGATATCGTTGATCGTCCCATTCACCAGGCCGGTGTCGTCGAAGCGATAGCGGTGTCCGGCGTTGATCGGACGCTGCGCGCTGTTCTCGCCATAGACCGTGGCATTGCCATCCAGCGCGGTGACTTCGGTGCTCTGACCGTTGCTGTCAATATCGACCCGGAAAATACCGGGTTGATCGACCACGAATGCCAGCGTTGGCGTGTCTATCTCGTAACTCTGGCCCGGGTTGAGCGATTGCACGCTGATATTGAGCGAGCCTTGTGTCAATTCGATCTGGGCCAGCTGGTCGTTCAAATTCAGCAGGCCGAAGTCGGTCTGGTCGGCGATACGCAAGGCGCCGCCGCCGAGCTCCAGCTCAGCGCGAGCATTCGGTCCCGTCGATAGACGATCGCCCGTCGTTAGCGGGCGGTTGATGCTCGCGTCGGTCCAGTCAGTCGCGCCCGCCGGCAGCAGGCCCAGGTCGCCCTCGAAATAGGAAAGACGCGCAACGCGGCTGGGTGGATCGACTGCGGCCTCGTCTTGCGTCGACTGAGCGTGAGACAAGGCGACCACGGTGCACATCAGCCATGCTGTTAGCGCCAGCAAGCTGGGGCGGGGGGAAAACCTGACCTTACCCAACATGTCGATATGGCTCCGCGGACGGTGAAGGCGGCTAGGGCCGAGTAACGCACTCCTGTTTATCGGCCTGAATCTCATATGCAGCCATTGTTGGCGCGATTATGCGCGCGCTGGTGCGCTGCTTGTTCGCAGGTTTCCGCGTTCTGGCAGAGGCCCGTTCAGCCTGCGGCTACTGCTGCTTCAGTTGGCGCAGAAGCGCCATCCTTGCGTGTCCGGCTCGCCCCGCAAGGACTAGTTTCTGGGTGGTCTGCAGTTCCCACCGTTCGTATCCCGAGTTACCATCGCCCGGCCAATGCGGGTGTAGCTCAATGGTAGAGCTGTAGCTTCCCAAGCTACTGACGAGGGTTCGATTCCCTTCACCCGCTCCACCTCAGTCGATTTCCACCGAGCAACGCTGCCGCCAGATGACCGATCTGATCCAGTCCGGCCCCCTTGTCTTGGGCTGGCGCGAGCGGTTAGCTCTTCCCGAGTTGGGTATCGGCTTGCTCAAGGCGAAGCTCGATACCGGCGCGCGCAGTAGCTCCCTGCATGTCGATACGCTGCAGACGTTTCAGCGCGATGGTGTCACGTGGCTGCGGTTCTCGCTGAGTATCCGTCGTCGCCACCCGTTTGAAGTCAGCTGCGAGGCTCCCGCGCTGGATCGGCGCGCGGTCACCGATACCGGCGGGCGACGCACGGAACGCTGGTTTATTCGCACGCAGGTCATATTGGCCGGGCAGTCTTTCAGCGTCGACGTCAACCTCACCGATCGGCGGCATATGCTGTTTCCCCTGCTGCTCGGTCGCAGCGCCCTGATGGGGCGGTTTGCGGTGGACCCAGCGCTTTCCTATACGCAGTCGCGATCCGCTTCGATCGCTACGGACATTTCATGAAAATTGCGATTCTCTCGCGCAACGCCCGGCTGTATTCCACCCGGCGACTGATCGAAGCGGCGCGCGAACGCGGCCACGTGGTGCGCGTGCTCGATCCGCTGCGCTGCTATGTGCGCATCGCGCCGAAGGACGTCGCCATCCGCTACAAGGGCAAGGACGTGCGCGATATCGACGCGGTGATCCCACGCATCGGCACGTCCAGCACCTTCTACGGCACGGCCGTGCTGCGCCAATTCGAGATGATGGGCGTGTATACGCCAAACCCCTCCGACGCCGTCCTGCGCGCGCGCGACAAGCTGCGCTGCCTGCAGATACTCGCCTCGCAGGGCCTGGATATGCCGGTCACCGTATTCGGCGACAACCCGGACGATACCAACGACGTACTGGCGATGCTGGGTGATCCGCCGCACGTGATCAAACTCAACGAAGGCAGCCAGGGCACCGGCGTGGTGCTGGCCGAAAAGCGCAGCGCCTCGCAAAGTGTGGTCGAAGCATTTCGCGGCCTTTACGCCAATTTTCTGGTGCAGGAATTCATCGCCGAAGCCAAGGGCAGCGACCTTCGCTGCTTTGTGGTCGGCAAGAAAGTCGTTGCCGCCATGCAGCGCGTCGCCAGCCCCGGCGAATTTCGCGCCAATCTGCACCGCGGCGGCAGTGCCATCAAGGCCGATCTGAGCGCTGAAGAAAAGCGCATTGCCATTCGTGCCGCCGGCGCTCTCGGCCTTGGCATTGCCGGTGTCGACTTGCTGCGCTCCAACCGTGGTCCGCTATTGCTTGAAGTGAATGCATCACCCGGGCTGGAAGGTATTGAAGCGGCTTCTGGTATCGACGTCTCAGGCGCGATTATTAGACATCTGGAAAAGCATGTTCTCAAGCAGTGAGCAATTAGCCATTCGCTATCTCCCACGAAGGTAGAAGTACGAAAGTCTTCGTTGACAATTGCTGATATTCAGTCATAGCATCCAGAGCAGGGTGATCTTGCGGCATGTATCCCATCACGGGATACGGCATGATCTGCAGGGAGCAGGGATGAAACTTAACACACTAATATTTGCGGCCGTCTCGGGAGCAGTTTTGCTGTCTTCTCTGACTTCCAATGTCAAAGCAGCGGACGCTGCTTTGAAAGCAGCTAGTAAAGAGGACTTGGTTGCGGCGTCTGCCGCTATTCACAAGCAAATGGTTCCTGGCGGCCGCTACGAGTTTTTGACTCCTGCTGAACGCGGATTGGTAGACAACAAGCTAGGTGAGATGCAGTCTCTGTTTGAGAAATATGGAACTGTAGCGACTATGAGTCAGGATTCGAAGATTGAATTATTCAATGACCAAGAGTCCGTGAATTCCATATTGACTCATCGAGATGCTGACCGACGGATATGCAAGTCGGTCGCGCCATTAGGCTCCAACATTCCCAAGACGACATGTCGTACCTATCGTGAAGTCGAAGAGTCGCAGCGTGATAGCGAGCAATACATGCGAGATAATCAAATGCATAGTCCGCAGTTGAAAAGCGGCGGATAACTTCTTTAAGGCCACTCTGACGGAGTTTGCACAAAGCTTGTCCGCTTGGCCCATGGAGCCACGACATGAAGGCGAGCTCGTCTGAGCTACTCAGGCCCAGTGAGGCTGAGTTGAAAATCCTGCATGTTTTGTGGGCTGGGAAGGCGTGCACCGTTCGCGACGTGCACGACACCCTTCATGCCACGGAAGGCACCGGGTACACGACGGCGCTGAAGTTGTTGCAAGTCATGTACGGCAAAGGGCTGGTGGAGCGTGACGATTCGCAGCGTGCCCACGTGTATCGAGCAGCAATCAGTAAAGAGCAAACGCAAAAAATTTTTCTAGTTGATCTAGTGCAGCGTGTCTTCGATGGTTCCGCCTCTAAGCTTGTGATTCATGCGCTCGGAAGTCACTCTGCCAGTCAAGAGGAGCTTCGCGAAATACGGGTGCTGTTGAACAAACTGGACAAGCAAGTGCGATGACGAAAATGCTGATAATTGTAATGTCCGCTGTGCAGATCATCGGCTGCGCGCTCATGGATTTTATACGGAAGTTGGATTTTATATGGCAGTGCGGATTGCTTGGTTTGCTCTATGGCTCTGGAGACCTTTTATTTCCATCATCCCGTCCTGAACTGGATCCCTCGTGATGTACGCAATGAGCGAGAAATTTGCTGCGATAAGCCGGCACTCTCGGTTAAGGGTGGAAGTCGTCGCGAATTCGCAGAGGCGCTGGCAAGATTGGGAGAACCGCGTTCGCGATATAGCGCATTACTACTCGCGGCTAACGGCGGCATATTGATAGAGCGTGTTCAGCAATTATTTGTCCATCCAAAAGGGGCAAGCAGGAAGGTCAGCACGTTTTATTTTCGTTCTTCTCGCCGCAACCCTGGCTATCCTGACGGTCAACGTAGAACGAAATAGGACAACGATTCGGCAAAAATTCTCTGTGTCTTCTGCTTCGCGGAGCATGATCTTTCAACTTCGAACGTTGTCGGTTACACCAACGCCGTTTTCTGATTTACTTCCCCGAAATAACGATGTTTTCCAATCTTCCGGGGCAGGGGCTGCTATTGCGGTCAGTGCTAGACCCTCGGCATCGTCACGCACAATAGAAGCTCAGATAAATCCGCTATGGCGTTTTAGCTGGGCGCCGCTGCGTATTGTCGATCTGGCACTCATTAGCAAGGTTGCACGCCCTCCCTGCTCCGTCTGGGACTCGCCAGCGAAACACGGCCCATTCCTTTATTATGTGTTCGTCGCCCATCTATACGCGTAACGCCCTGCGCGGCGGAATTGAGGGCAGCGTAACGGTTCAATTTGAAATCGCGGTAGACGGTAGCGTAAAGAATGTGCGAGCCATTCAGGCCGTTCTAGCTGGTATTTTTGATCAAGCTTCGGAGCAGGCCTGCGCAGATGGAGATAAGTTCCCGATCCAGAAATCCTGTTTTACAGAGCTCATTTTCGCCAGATGTTTGTTTTTGAGTTGAAGACGTCAGGCGC
>CAIKJM010000195.1 GCA_903827735.1 uncultured Rhodanobacter sp.
GAGAGCGGCAACCTCGGCATCCGGTTCGAGGCAAAAACGGACAAGCCCACTATCGTCAATATGACGAATCACGGCATCTTCAATCTTGCTGGCGAAGGTGCACCCGGCGGCGCGATGAATCAGCGCCTCACCATTCCAGCCAGCGCGATCACGCCGGTCAACGCGACGCTGATACCGACCGGCCAGCTGCGGCCGGTTGCCGGTACGGTGTTCGACTTCCGCACGCCACGCGTCATCGCCGATGGACTTCGCGACGGTCGGGACGAGCAAATCGTTTTTGGCCGCGGCTATGACCACAACTTCGCGCTCGACAAGGGCGTTACCAAGACGCCGCAGCTGGCCGCACGACTCGAAGACCCTGCCTCTGGCCGTGTGCTGGAAGTGTTGAGCACCGAGCCCGGCGTGCAGTTTTATACCGGCAACTTTCTCGACGGCACCTTCATCGGCAAGCAGAAACACGTCTACCGAATGGGCGACGGCGTTGCGCTGGAGCCGCAGAAATTTCCCGATGCGCCGAATGAGCCAGGCTTTGTCTCGGCACGCGTCGATCCGGGCAAGCCCTACATACACACCATGATTTATCGCCTTTCCACGCTTCCCGAGTGATCTGCAGCCCGCCATGAACAACCCCACCCACCCCAAGCTTCGTTCGCGCGCCTGGTTCAATAATTCCGACAATATCGACATGACCGCGCTCTATCTGGAGCGTTACCTCAACTTCGGACTGTCGTTGGAAGAACTGCGTTCGGGCAAGCCGATCATCGGCATCGCCCAGACTGGCAGCGATCTTTCGCCATGCAATCGCCATCACATGGTGCTCGCCGAGCGCGTGCGCGACGGCATCCGCGAGGCGGGCGGGATACCGCTGGAATTCCCGGTGCACCCGATCCAGGAAACCGGCAAGCGCCCAACCGCCGGCCTCGATCGCAACCTCGCCTATCTGTCGCTGGTCGAGGTGCTGTACGGCTATCCGATTGATGGCGTGGTGCTCACCATCGGCTGCGACAAGACCACGCCTGCGTGCCTGATGGGAGCCGCGACGGTGAACATTCCGGCCATCGCACTTTCCGTCGGCCCTATGCTCAACGGCTGGCACAAGGGCGAACGTACAGGCTCGGGCACGATCGTATGGAAAGCGCGCGAGCTGCTGGCCACTGGCGCCATCGACGAGGATGGCTTCATCAAACTGGTTGCCTCGTCCGCGCCGTCGACGGGTTACTGCAACACGATGGGCACGGCGACAACGATGAACAGCCTGGCCGAAGCGCTCGGCATGCAGCTGCCGGGCTCGGCGGCCATTCCGGCGCCTTATCGCGACCGGCAGGAAATCGCCTATTACACCGGCAAGCGCATCGTCGAGATGGTGGCCAAGGACCTGAAACCCTCGGACATCCTTACCCGCGAGGCATTCCTCAATGCCATCGTGGTCAACTCCGCCATCGGCGGATCGACCAACGCGCCGATTCATCTGGCGGCGATCGCCCGCCATATCGGCGTGGAACTGGCCATCGACGACTGGCAGACCTACGGCCACAAGGTCCCGCTGATGGTCAACCTGCAGCCATCGGGCGAATACCTTGGCGAAGACTTCTATCGCGCCGGCGGCGTGCCTGCCGTCGTGGCCGAGCTGATGAAGCAGGGCCTGATTCATGAGAATGCGATAACGGCCAACGGCAAAACCATCGGCGATAACTGCCGCGATGCGACGATCGAGGACGATCGCGTGATCCGCCCCTTCGCCGCCCCGCTGAAAAAGGACGCCGGCTTTATCGTGCTGCGCGGTAATCTGTTCGACAGCGCGATCATGAAGACCAGCGTGATCAGCCCGCAGTTTCGCGAACGCTATCTCAGCAACCCGGAAGACCCCGAGGCGTTCGAGGGGCCGGCAGTGGTGTTCGACGGTCCGGAGGATTACCACCACCGCATCGACGACCCGTCGCTCGGCATCACCACCGACACCCTGCTTTTCATGCGCGGTGCCGGACCCGTTGGATACCCGGGCTCGGCCGAAGTGGTGAACATGCGTCCGCCCAACTATCTCATTCGCGAAGGCGTGCACGCCCTGCCCTGCATCGGCGACGGCCGCCAGTCGGGCACCTCGGGATCGCCTTCCATCCTAAACGCCAGCCCGGAGGCGGCGGTCATGGGTGGCCTAGCGCTAATCCGCACCGGCGATCGCGTTCGCATCGACCTCGGCAAGGGCACCGCCAACGTGCTGATCAGCGATGAGGAGCTGGCCGAACGGCGGCGAGCACTGACCGAAGCGGGCGGCTACGCCTATCCGGCGTCGCAAACGCCGTGGCAGGAAATCCAGCGCAAGATCGTCGGTCAGATGGAGACCGGCGCCATTCTCGAAGGCGCCGAAAACTATCAGCAGATCGCTCAAACACGTGGACTGCCGCGGGATAGCCATTAACCGATCGCGGTTGTAATGCCATTGGGTGCCGAAGCCTGCGTGCAGGCCTAGGCACTGAAGAATTCTCAGGCCAGCGCGTCGTCGTGTACGCCACGTACCGCACGACCGGACGGGTCCGCCGCGTTGGCAAACGCCGGATCCCAGGCCAGCGCCGCCGGCGACGAGCAGGCAATCGACTTGCCGCCGGGCACAGTCGCCGCGCAGGCTTCACCCGGAAAGTGCTGTTCGAAAATGCGGCGATAGAAATAAGCCTCCTTGGTGGCGGGTGTGTTGAACGGATAGCGCGCGGCCGCAGCAGCGAATTCGCGATCGGTCACGGCCTGCTCTGCTTGCGCCTTCAGGCCATCGATCCAGCCGTAACCCACGCCGTCGCTGAACTGCTCTTTCTGGCGCCACAGGATTTTTTCCGGCAGCGCGCCGTCGAAGGCTTCGCGCAGCACACCCTTTTCCATTTTTCGGTTAGACGGGCCGGCCTTGTCGATCATCTTGTGCTGTGCGTCCATGCCCATCGCCACGTCGATAAATTCCAGATCGAGAAACGGCACGCGCGCCTCGACGCCCCAAGCCATCATCGCCTTGTTGGCGCGCAGGCAGTCATAGCTGTGCAGCGCGTCGATCTTGCGCACGGTCTCCTCGTGGAACGCCTCGGCCGACGGCGCCTTGTGGAAATACAGGTAGCCGCCGAACAGCTCGTCCGAGCCCTCGCCCGACAGCACCATCTTCACGCCCATCGCCTTGATGCGCCGCGCCAGCAGATACATCGGCGTGGCGGCGCGAATCGTGGTGACGTCATAGGTTTCGATATGGCGAATGACCTCGGGCAACGCGTCCAGCCCTTCCCAGAAGGTGTAGACGAAGCCGTGATGCACAGTTCCCAGTGCATCAGCGGCGATTTGCGCGGCCGCGAGATCGGGCGAGCCCTCCAGACCGATCGCGAACGAATGCAGCCGCGGCCACCACGCTTCGCTGCGATCTTCGTCCTCGATGCGCTCGCGCGCGAAGCGCGCAGCACACGCAGCGACCAAAGAAGAATCGAGGCCACCCGATAGCAGCACGCCGTAAGGTACGTCGGTCATCAGCTGGCGATGCACGGCCTGCTCGAAAGCCAGTTTGAGCGCGGCCGGCTCGACCGACGCCCCCTGCGTATGCGCATAGTCACGCCACGGTTTGACGTAATACTGGCGCAGCTCGCCGCTGGCGCTGTCGTAGATGTGGCCTGGTGGAAACGACGCGACATCCGCGCAAAGGCCGACCAGCGATTTCATTTCCGAAGCCACGCACAGACGGCCGTGCGTATCGTGGCCCCAGTACAGCGGACATACGCCGATCGGGTCGCGCGCAATCAGGTAACGCTGCGCTTCGCCATCCCACAGCGCAAAGGCGAAGATGCCGTTGAGCCTGTTGAAGAAATCGGTATCGCCATCGCGGTACATCGCGCTGATGACTTCGCAATCGGAGCCGGTGGTGAAGTCATACGCGCTGCCGGCGCGCAGTTCGCGGTGGTTGTAGATTTCGCCGTTGACCGCCAGCGCCAGCGCGCCGTCGCGCGAACGCAGCGGCTGCGCGCCGCTTGCCGGATCGACGATGGCGAGGCGCTCGTGCACCAGGATCGCCCCCGCGTCGACAAACACGCCGCTCCAGTCCGGCCCGCGATGGCGCTGCCGCTGCGAGAGTTCCAGGGCTTGGCGACGCAGCTGCGCCAGATCATCGCCGGGCTGCAGGTCGAACATTCCGAAAATGGAACACATCGCACTTCCCCTTGGTTTGTTTGATGAGTCTTTACTGATTACAAAACCGGGATGCCCGGCGATTTGTTCCTGCGTTCGGCATACGGCCATCCGTGGATGGCCGGAAACTGCTCCTGCATTTCCGGTGTACCGGCCATCCATGGCCCGCCGGAAACTGCTCCTGCATTTCCGGCGTACCGGCCATCCATGGCCATAAAAAAGAAGGCCCGCACTGGGCGGGCCTTCTTCGCGTGTCTTTCGTGGAATCCGAACTACGCGAAGGCCCGCCAACGGCTGGCGTTATTATTCGCGTTGTTATGGCTGTTACCCACAAGCGCGACCGGCTGCGCTATAAGCGCGGCGCTGGTCGAGAAGCTGGGAGTCATTGAAGTCATGGCTCGACTAAAACAGATACGGCGCGCCAACGCAAGCCCGCTGATGCGACACGCCGCGCAGGTGCCGGCAACTAGCCGCGCGGCGGCTCGCTGATCCAGCTGATCGCCGACGCCAGCTCCGCATTGCTGAAAAGCCGGAATTCCGCCGGTATCGCAAAGCCCATCGCTGTCGCCGTCATGCGCAGCCACTGCACGTCGGTGACCAGCGCGACCCGATCCCAGCTGCTGAGATGGCGCATGCCGAGCTTGGCGTCATCCCACATCGCGCCCGGGTCGAAGCCGGTGAACTGTTCGCCGATGTGATAAATCAGGCGAAGCTTGCGGTTCAGCGCAAACGCCGCTTCGACATCGGGCACGATGATCCGCGCATAGTCGTCCGCCGTGACCTGACCAATGGCACGAAAGCCGAGCGTTCCGGCCGGCAGTCCCTGAATCTGTTCGATCATCGCTTGCTCCTGGCATAGGTGAATGCATTTGAATCTAGCAGCAGCTTGCATCGGTCATCGTGAACGATGCGAACAGCGTGCTTCGTCAGATCGCTTCGATATGCCGCAACAGCAGCCGCGGGGTTTCGCGGCCCTGCCAGTCGTTGATGGTGAGTTCGTACACCGCGCGCAGTCGCGTCGGTGGCGGCGTGCCGCGGTACGCGTTGAACATCACCGCATCATGCATGGCGCCGTCGCGAGGGTCGCGCAGCTGCAGGCGCAGGTGCCTCTCGCCCATCAGCTTCCAGCTCTGGCACTCAAATGCGTTGTCGAACAGCGGTTCCGGAAATGCCTGCCCCCACGGCCCGGCTTGGCGCAGCTGCCGGGCCAGATGCAGCGACGCGGCGCCAGCCGGCAATTCGCCGTCCGTGTGCAGCACCGCCTGCAGTTGATCGGCATCGATCAGCTCGCGCGCCACCGCGTCGAACGCCTCGGCAAAACGCGCGTAGTCGCAGGTCTTCAGGCTCAATCCGGCCGCCATCGCGTGGCCACCGAAACGGTCGATCAAACCCGGGTGCCGTGCGTCGATCGCCGCCAGCGCATCGCGAATATGAAAGCCCGAAATCGAACGGGCCGAACCGCGCAGTTCGTCGGTGTTGTCTTCACTGGCCGGTGCGAAGGCAATCACCGGGCGGTGCAGTCGATCTTTCAATTTGGACGCCACCAGCCCGACGACGCCGGCGTGCCACGACGGTTCGAACAGGGTCACGCCGACGGCATCGGTATGCGCCGCAGCGTCTGCCATCTGTTCGGCCTCGGCCACCATCGAGGCCTGCAGATCGCGTCGCTCCAGGTTGATGGCGCTGAGCTGTTCGGCGTAGCGATACGCCTGCCCCACATCATCGGTGAGCAGGCACTCGATGCCCAGACGCATGTCTTCCAGTCGACCCGCCGCGTTCAAGCGCGGGCCGACGACGAACCCCAGATCGCTGGCGCACAGCGTAGCCACGCTGCGCTTACCCGACTCGATCAAGGCGGTGATGCCGGCGCAGGCGCGGCCGCTGCGAATGCGCTTGAGGCCCGCCTCAACCAGCACGCGGTTATTGAAATCCAGCGGTACCAGATCGGCGACAGTGCCTAACGCCACGAGATCGAGCAGGACCGAAAGATCGGGCTCCGTTGCGCCGAACGTGCCCAGCTCGCGCAACCTGGCACGCAGCGCGAGCAATAAATAAAACATCACGCCAACGCCGGCCAGCGCCTTGCTGGGAAAGCTCTTGTTCAAGCTCGCGTCGTGCGCGCAAATCTCGCAGGGCGGGCTGCTGTGCCCACATTGGTCGACGTAGACCAGATTGGGATTGACCATGGCGTCGGCGGCAGGCAGCTGCTCGCCTGGCAAATGGTGATCGGTGACGATGACCTTGATGCCGCGCGCCCTGGCCGCCGCCACGCCCGCCACGCTGGCCACGCCGTTGTCGACGGTGACGATCAGCTGCGGCGTCGGCTGCATCGATTCGACCAGCGCCGCGCTGAGCCCATAGCCGTGGATGAAGCGATGGGGCACCGCGTAACTCACCCGCTTCGCGCCCAGCATGCGCAAGCCACGCACGGCCACCGCCGTACCGGTGGCGCCGTCGCAGTCGTAGTCGCCGGCAATCACGATGCGCCAGTCGTCGCGGATCGCTTCGACCAGTATCTCGATCGCCTGC